>JAEZMP010000345.1 GCA_023442215.1 Pseudomonadota bacterium | reverse complement strand
GAACTGACCCATACAATGGGAAAAGACATGTGGCAGCCGTGGCTCGTCGAGAGCGCCCGCCTGAAATATCTCGGCCTCGTCGAGGCGCTTGAGGCGGATATCCGCACCGGCCGCGTCCTGCCGGGCGACCGGCTGCCGCCGCAGCGCGCCATCGCCGAGGCGCTCGACATCGACCTGACGACGGTGACGCGCGCCTTCAACGAGGCGCGCCGCCGCGGGCTCGTGGCGGCGCAGGCCGGCCGCGGCACCTTCATCCGCGAGGATCGCGACGCGCCGGTGGGCGCCGTGCCGCCCCGGCCGCTGGTCGATCTCGGCATGAACATCCCGCCGCAGCCCGCCGAGGCGGATTTCCGCCGGCTCCTGTCTCAGGGCGTCGCGGGCGTGCTCGGCAGCCCGCGCGGCCTCCTCAGCCTGCACTATCAGGAAAGCAACGGCGCGGAGGCCGACCGGCAGGCCGCGGCGCACTGGCTTTCGTCCCGGCTCGGCCCGGTTTCGGCCGATCGCGTGGTGGTCGCCACCGGCGCGCAGGGCGCGCTGTTCGCCATCTGCGCGCTGCTGCTCGGCCGCGGCGATGCGGTCGCCGCCGGCGAGACCACCTATCCCGGCCTCAAGGCCGTCGCGACGCAGCAGGGGCTGGCGCTGGTGCCGGTCGCCATGGATGCTCTCGGCCTCGTGCCGGCGGCGTTCGAGCGCGCCTGCGTGGAGGCGGCCGCCGCCGGCCGGCCGCTGAAGCTGCTCTACCTGATCCCGAGCATCGACAACCCGACCACCGCCACCCTGCCGGAGGACCGCCGCCGCGCGCTGGCGGCGCTGGCGCGAACCCACGGCGTCGCCATCGTCGAGGACGATCCCTATGCGCCGCTGCTGCCCCACCGGGCGGCGGCCGTCGCGGAACTCGCCGGCGACATCGTCTGGCATATCGCCACCCTGTCGAAATGCGCTACGCCGGCGCTCAGGGTCGCCTATGTCGTCGCCCCCGGCGCGGCCCGGGCGGCCCGGCTCGCCGCCGTGCTGCGGGCGACGACCCTGATGGCGCCGCCGCTGATGTCGGCCCTCGCCAGCCGCTGGATCGCCGACGGCACGCTCGACGGTCTCGCCACCGCGATTCGGGTGGAGAATGCCGGCCGCCAGGCGCTTGCCACGACGATCCTCGGCGGCACGGCCTTCGCCGCCGACCCGAACGGCCATCATCTCTGGCTGCACCTGCCCGCCCACTGGCGCGCCGCCGATTTCGCCGGTCATGCCGACCGGGCCGGCGTCTCCATCGTGCCGGCCTCCGCTTTCTCCGTCGCGTCGCATCCGCCGGAAGCGGTGCGGATATCGCTCGGCGTCGCCCCGGATCGCGGCGCGCTGGAGGACGGGCTTCTGCAACTCGCGAGCCTGATGGCGGAGCCCCCGCTCGATGCGCGGGCCGTCGTCTAGAGCGCGTTCCGGCCGCGTGGACCCGCCCGGCCGATGGACGGCGCCAACAGGCTCCAGCCCCGGAACCGGCACGGTTTGCCCAGGAATCGTGGGGTTGGGATCGTGGGGCCGGATCGTAGCCGGATCGTGGGGCCGGATCGTAGCCGGATCGTGGGGTTGCGAACGACCGGATCGTGCTCGGGCGCCGCCTTGCCCGGGTCCTCATCCCCGCCGCCGTGCTGGCGATCCGTGCCGGCCCGGTTCAGCGGGTTGCTCCGCCGCGTGCCCCGCTGCGCGGATGCCGGAGCGCACATGCGGAACAGGCACCCCGGCCCGGCGCTTCCATCGGGCCGGCCGCCGGGTGCCCTTCGAAGGACAACCGATGTCTGCGTTGATCGAAACCGCGACGGCCGGCCATCCCGCCGCGCCGCTCGCCCCGCGCCCGGCCGATGCCGCCACCCTCGGCCCCGGTGCCGTCGGCGGCCGTTCGGGCGTTCACGCGCCCGAAAGCGGTGGGCGGCTCGTTTTCACATTGCCGTTGCCCCCGCAACGCTTCGGCCCGGCCCGCGTTGCGGCCGGGGTACAGGAGGATGCGGCATGTTCGGATTGACGGCACTGGAACTCGCCCGCATCCAGTTCGGCTTCACGGTTTCGTTCCACATCATCTTCCCGGCGATCACCATCGGGCTGGCGAGCTATCTCGTCGTGCTCGAAGGGCTGTGGCTCTGGAAGAAGAACGAGGTCTATCGCGATCTCTATCATTTCTGGACGAAGATCTTCGCGGTCAACTTCGCGATGGGCGTCGTCTCCGGCCTGGTGATGGCCTACCAGTTCGGCACCAACTGGAGCTATTTCTCCTCGTTCGCCGGCTCGGTCACCGGGCCGCTGCTCGCCTACGAGGTGCTGACGGCGTTCTTCCTCGAAGCCGGCTTCCTCGGCGTCATGCTGTTCGGCTGGAACAAGGTCGGGCCGGGCCTGCATCTGTTCGCCACCATCATGGTGGCGGTCGGCACCCTGATCTCAGCGACCTGGATCCTCGCCTCCAACAGCTGGATGCAGACGCCGCAGGGCTTCGAGATCATCGACGGCCGCGTCGTGCCGGTGGACTGGCTGAAGGTCATCTTCAACCCGTCCTTCCCCTATCGCCTGGCGCACATGACGATCGCGGCCTATCTCGCCACCGCGCTGTTCGTCGGCGCCTCCGGCGCGTGGCATCTGCTGCGCGGGCGCGATACCCCGGCGGTGCGCACCATGTTCTCCATGGCGCTTTGGATGGTGCTTCTGGTGGCGCCGGTCCAGATCGCCGTCGGCGATGCCCACGGCCTCAACACGCTGGAGCACCAGCCGGCGAAGATCGCCGCGATGGAAGGCCACTGGCGCAACGAGCCGGGCGCGAAGGGCGTGCCGCTGATCCTGTTCGGCTGGCCGGACATGGCGGCGGAGGAAACCCGCTACAAGATCGAGATCCCGCAGCTCGGCAGCCTGATCCTCACCCACAGCCTCGACGGCCAATATCCCGGCCTCAGTTCCTATCCGCCCGAAGACAGGCCGAACGCCACCATCGTGTTCTGGTCGTTCCGCGTGATGGTCGGGCTCGGTTTCCTGATGCTGCTGCTCGGCGTCTGGGGCGCGTGGCTGCGGTGGCGCGGGCGGCTCTACGCCTCGCCGCTGTTCCTCCGCTTCGCGACGGTGATGGGGCCGGCCGGCCTCGTCGCCATCCTCGCCGGCTGGTTCACGACCGAAATCGGCCGCCAGCCCTGGGTGGTCTACGGGGTGATGCGCACCGCCGACGCGGTGTCGAACCACTCGGCGGTGGCACTCTCCGCCACGCTCGGCCTGTTCATCGTGATGTATTGCGCGGTGTTCGGCACCGGCATCAGCTACCTGCTCAAGCTCGTCGCCAAGGGGCCGCAGCAGGGCGAAGGCGAGGGCCACGGTCACACGCCGGTGCCCGGCGCCAACGATTACGGCCAGTCGCCGCGCCCCGCGCGGCCGCTGTCCGCCGCGCCCGACGACATCGATCCGGCGCTCGGTTGAGGAGACCGTTCATGGGTATCGATCTTCCCCTTCTCTGGGCGGTCATCATCGGCTTCGGGCTGATGATGTACGTCATCATGGACGGCTTCGATCTCGGCATCGGCCTGCTGTTCCCCTTCGTGCGCGACCGGGACGACCGCGACGTGATGGTCAACACCGTCGCGCCGGTGTGGGACGGCAACGAGACGTGGCTGGTGCTCGGCGGCGCGGCGCTGCTCGCCGCGTTCCCGCTCGCCTATGCCGTCATCCTCAGCGCGCTCTATCTGCCGCTGGTGCTCATGCTCGCCGGGCTGATCTGGCGCGGGGTCGCCTTCGAGTTCCGCTTCAAGGCCGACGAGGCGCACAAGCCGTTCTGGGACAAGGCGTTCGCCTGGGGCTCCTATATCGCCACGTTCTTCCAGGGCGTTTCGCTCGGCGCCTTCATCAACGGCTTCCCGGTCGAGAACGGCGCCTATGCCGGCGGCCTGCTCGACTGGTTGACGCCGTTCAGCCTGTTCACCGGGTTCGGGCTCCTGGTCGCCTACGCGCTGCTCGGTGCCACCTGGCTGGTGATGAAGACGGAGGGCGCGCTCCAGCGCCGGATGCGCGCGCTCGGCCGGCCCATCACCGCGGTGCTGCTCGTCACCATCGCGGCCGTCAGCCTGTGGACGCCGCTCGCCCATGCCGACGTGTCGGCGCGGTGGTTCTCCATGCCCAATCTCGTCTTCTTCGCACCGGTGCCGGCGCTGGTGCTGCTGGCGAGCGCGGCGCTCGCCAGAACCCTCGGCCGCGACGACAGCCATGCCGCGCCGTTCGTGCTGGCGCTGGTGCTCCTGTTCCTCGGCTATACCGGGCTCGCCATCAGCCTGTGGCCCAACATCATCCCGCCGGCGGTGTCGATCTGGCAGGCCGCCGCGCCGCCCCAGAGCATGGGTTTCGCGCTGGTCGGGGCGCTGTTCATCATCCCCTTCATCCTCGCCTACACCGCGTGGTCCTATTACGTGTTCCGCGGCAAGGTGAAGGCGGGGGAGGGCTATCACTGATGAAGGCCCCCGCACTGATGAATGCAGCGCGGGTGAATGCAGTGCGCTCGCCTTTTGTAGTCTTTGAAGTCAGCTTCTGCTGCAGCGCGACGTTTGTCAGCTTCGCCCCGCTTTTACTTAACTTTCGGCCATAACAAGGGTCGTGTATAGTGCGAGAGAACAAATAATGAACAAACTCTCCTCTTGTGCCCGAATCAGTGATAAACTTCAACCGATAAGGCTTCTGATGCGCATCTCGGCCAGTTGGAGGTGGGCATAGCGAATCGCGTTGCCCAGTTGGCGGCTCTCTTTGGCTTGCTAAATTTTGAGGTGATAAGCTTTCATGAATATGGTCGATAAGCCCGATCTGAAGCAAATTCTTTGGCATCAGATGCGGGGCGATTTGAAGTCACTTGTACCGTGGTTTGCGGATCGCGAATTATTACTGTGCCCTACCTGTTTTCGTCCGCTTCCATTTGAAGATTTTTCACTAGAGCATATCATTCCAAAGCAAGCGCTAAAACGTGATCCATTAGACGTTCGTCAAGCGATCTCAGAAAATGAACGTAGCGGAATAACGCTTTTGTGTCGAAGACCCCTTGTTATTAAGGGAAAAAGAGTGCGTGGACATGGCTGTAACAGCTGGAAGGGAAAATTCTACGACCCCTTTGTATCGGAACTTATTCATTCATCTATAAATAAAAATAATATTAACTCGCGACATCAAATAGCATTATTTTCGATTGGATATCTCGGTTTATTTCGGGAATTTGGATATAAGGTAGCGATATCGACTGACGGATTACGAATGAGAAATCAATTCTTTCATCCTAATGCGTTTCTTCGAGGCATTCCAAGTAATTGCGGTATGATGTTGATGGGAGATGCATTATTGAATTATAGTGAAGACGCCAGAAAATACTGGAGTGTTCCGTTCAAAATTCACTTTGATGGTATAAAGACATATGTTGTATTGAGAAATATTTGCTTTATACTTCCGCTATCACGCGATCCTGCACAGCCAGTTATACGGACGTTACCCTATGCCCCCTCGCGGTACGTTTTCAGGCCTGATCTGACAACCGTATTCGACCTATAGTTGTCACGCGAGAGGTGCCGGCCCGTTATAAGGCGGGCTCCGGCCAGCTGTGCGCGCCGCGAGCCGGAATGCCGCAACGGCACGCGACCGGCAGCATCGGACAAGGGCACACCGCCGGCCGGAGCGGGTCAGCCCCGCCGGCCAGCGGCTACGTCGGGGGCGCAGTCCGCGGTGTCAGTCCGCCTTGCCCAGCTTGTCCTGCGTCTTCGTGGCGAAGTCGCCGGCATCGTGGCGCTCGTGAAGCTGCTCGGAAGGCTCGCCGAACGTGCGGTTCACCATACGCCCGCGCTTGACGGCCGGGCGGGCGATCACGGCTTCCGCCCAGCGCCGCACATGCTTGTAATCGTGCACCGACAGGAACTCGCCGGCATTGTAGAGCCAGCCCAGCACGAGGCCGCCATACCACGGCCAGATCGCCATGTCGGCGATGGTGTAGGCGTCGCCGGCCACGTAGGGGCTCTCGGCCAGCCGCCTGTCGAGCACGTCGAGCTGGCGCTTCACTTCCATCGCGTAGCGGTTGATGGGGTATTCCAGCTTCGTCGGGGCATAGGCATAGAAGTGGCCGAAGCCGCCGCCGAGGAACGGTGCGGAACCCATCTGCCAGAACAGCCACGACAGGCATTCGGCGCGGGCGGCCGGCTCGGTCGGCAGGAAGGCGCCGAACTTCTCGGCGAGATGGATCAGGATCGCGCCGGATTCGAACACCCGGATCGGCTGCGGGCCGGACCGGTCCATCAGGGCGGGAATCTTGGAGTTCGGGTTGACGGCGACGAAGCCGGAGCCGAACTGGTCACCCTCGCCGATCTTGATCAGCCAGGCGTCGTACTCGGCGCCGCTGTGGCCGGCCTCGAGCAGCTCTTCCAGCATGATCGTGACCTTCTGGCCGTTCGGCGTCGCCAGCGAATAGAGCTGCAGCGGATGCTTGCCGACCGGCAGGTCCTTGTCGTGGGTCGGTCCGGCGATCGGCCGGTTGATGCTGGCGAAGGTGCCGCCGCTCGGCTTCTCCCAGGTCCAGACTTTCGGCGGCGTGTATTCGGATGAATCGTTCATGGCCGATCGCTCCACTTCATCGTTGAACAGGCCCTTGCGGGGGAACGGCCGGCGCGATGCGCCGGGCCTGCGGGAATGGTAACGCCGCCTTCCCTCCGCCACGGGGCGCCCGGGCCGCCTTGCCGCCGCCGGTGGGGCACGCGGCTTTGCAGGATCATGGCGAGTCGGGCAGGGCGGGCGCGGAAGGCGGGACGTCGGATCTGCGCCTCGGGCGCACCCTAGCATGTCGTGTCTTCCCCGGCGGAATTGAACCCCCACCGCCACGCCGTCCCGACGGAAAATTTCGTCGTCCGAAGGGGAATGTCAGTGGGGCTCGCCGGACGGGCTCAGGACGTCCAGCGTCCGCTCCGGCCACGGATTTCGCCCCTGCTCAAGCCACAAAAGCGTGTCTCGCCAGAAGCTATCGGCGAAGCGGGAATGGAACAGCGCGAAGTGGCCGACCTCGGCCATGCCGAAATCGGCCGGGTGGAGCTCGACCTGCGTGTGCGGCGCGCCGGCATAATAGGCGAGGCTGCGGCCGATGGCGCGGGGCGTGCCGAGTTCGTCGTCCGAGACACCGACCGCGAGGATCGGCGCCCGCACGGCGGCGAACCGCGCCAGAACGGCGTCGCGCTCTCCCGCCGGATGGCTCAGCTCCATCCGCGCGCGGCGGAAGCTCCAGTCGTGGGCGACGCCGGCCGGCAGGTCTTCGAGCCAGCCGAGGCGGCGGCCCGGAAAGTAGCCGCAGAGCGCGGTGACGAGCGGCATCGCCACATGCCATTTCAGCACCAGCCGGGCCCGCCGCGCCGCGGCATAGTCCCGCCACCAGGCATATTGCGCCCCGACGGTCAGCATCCGGTCGATCCGCGGTGCGCTCTCTGAAAGCCCGGGCAGGAAGCCGCCGATGCTGTGGCCGACCACCATCACCGGCCGCCCCGCCGCCAGTCCGTCCGCGAACCGCAGCGCGGCGTCGAAATCCCACGTGCCCCAGTCGTGCCAGCGATAGCCGCACCCTCGCAGCCGCGCCGGGCGCGAAGCGCCGATGCCGCGATAATCGTAGGTCAGCGCCTCGAAGCCGTGGCCGGCGAGGAAGCGGGCATAACGATGATAGTAACGCGCCAGCACGCCGGTGGCCGGGTTGATGACAACGACCGCCCTGGCCGGTCCGTCTCCCTCCCGCCAGCGATGGCCTCCAAGCCGCACGCCATCGGCGCACGCGATCTCGACGGCTTCACCGTCCGTCATCGGCCTGGCGGCAGGCGCCACCGCTGCCGGTTCGCGGGCGTGAAGTCCGCCGGCAGAAGGTCCGCCAACAGCGGGGCCGCCGACAGAGGATCCGTCGGCGAGAGGGTCGCCGGAAGCGGCGGCACGGCCGGGAGGCACGGTCATGGGCGGTATCCCTGTTCGATCGACGGTCCGGCTCGCGCCCCGCCGCGGAACCTGCCGGCCGCGCCCCGTTCGACGCCCCCGGCACGGCTCCGGTTCGGCGTGCTCGACCTCGGCACCGAGTCCCTGCGGAAGATTGTATCAATTGAACAGTCGGAACTCTGTTCAATTTTGGAGTCTGGGCGGCTACCCCAATCCCGATATCCCCGGTCCCGGCATCCCGGCGCTGCCCCTCCCGCACCGCCCTTCCTGTGCCGTCTCGCCCGTCGGATCGGGCTGCCGGCAGGGGCCTTGGGCGGATGCGGTCCGGTCGCGCGATGATCAGATTACGGTCTCCTCCGGATCGCGCATCAACCGCGCAATGATGCGCAATGCGCGCTCAAGATCGTCGCGATGATCGGGCGCCAGAGTGCAAAGACGGACACCGCCGGCCTTGTCGCCGCCGAGC
>JAEZMP010000187.1 GCA_023442215.1 Pseudomonadota bacterium | reverse complement strand
AGAGCGACGGCCTCGAGGTCGTCGCGGTGCAGAACCCGACGACGTCGCTTGCCGACGATGTTGCCGCCACACGACGCACGCTCGACAGCATCGACGGGCCGGTCGTGCTGGTCGGCCATAGCTGGGGTGGTACGGTCATCACCGAGGCAGGCAACGACCCGAAGGTGAAGGCCCTCGTCTATGTCGCTGCGTTCGCTCCCGATGCGGGCCAGTCGACCGGCGATCAGGTCGGCGCCCATCCGGCGCCTCCCGGGCTCGGCGGCGTCGTCCCGTTCGGCGACGGCTACCTCAAGATGAGCACCGAAAGCTGGATCGCCAACGTCGCCCAGGACCTGCCCGAGTCGGACGCGCGGGTGCTCTCAGTCGTCCAGACACCGCTGTCGCTGATCACCTTCAACGACAAGATCGGCACCGCGGCATGGCAAGACCGGCCGTGCTGGTACGTGGTTTCGGCCGACGACCGGGCCGTCAGCGTCGAACTGCAGCGCGAGCTGGCGACGCGGCTGAAGGCCACCACCGTCGAACTCGCCGCGAGCCACATGTCGCTGCTGTCGCAGCCGCAGGCGGTGGCCTACGTCATCCTGGACGCCGCGCACCACGTCGAACACGGCTGAACCGGCAGGGAGGCGACGTCATGAGGCTGCGGGCCGGCTTCCTTGTGCTCATGGCGGTCGCGCTCGCCTGCGGCGAGGCCCTCGCCGGCGCGCCGCAGGTCCGCGCCCAGGCACCCGGCTTCTTCCGGATGATGGTCGGCAGCGCCGAGGTCACGGCGCTGCTCGACGGCACGCACACCTTTCCCGTCCCCACCGCGCTCCAGGCCCCTGCCGGCACCACAGACGGCAGTACCCGACGCCGCCTGCTGGAGGATATCGCTCCGGGCGAGGCGGCGGCTCGGCTCGGCGACGAGAAGCTCGCGCTGCCGTTCGAGGGATCGATCAATGCCTTTCTGATCAATCTCGACGGCCGCCTGACCCTGATCGACAGCGGCGCGGGCGAACTCTACGGGGCGTGCTGCGGCCACCTCGTGGAAAATCTGCGCGCCTCGGGCTATCGGCCGGAGGAAATCGACGACATCCTGCTCACCCATCTGCACGCCGACCATGTCGGCGGACTGACGGCGGGCGGATCGCGCGTGTTCCCCAATGCCACCGTCCACGTCGCGAAGGCCGACCTCGCCTACTGGCTCGATCCGGCGCGCGAGGCCGAGGCACCCGCCTTCCTGCACATCATGTTCGACGACGCCCGCACGGTTCTGAAGCCCTATCTCGACGCGCATCGCATACAGGCCTTCGACGGCGACGGCGAGATCGTGCCGGGCATTCGGGCGCTTGCGTCCTCGGGCCACACGCCCGGTCATACATCCTATCTTTTAAAGAGCGGAGACGAGAAGCTGATTGCGTGGGGCGATGTCGTCCATGTCGCACCCATCCAGCTCGCCGCGCCAGGCGTCACCGTGACCTACGACAGCGACGCGGGCGCCGCCGAACGGACCCGCGAGCGCCTGCTCGCTGAAGTGGCCGCGGACGAGATCTGGATCGCAGCCGCTCACATCTCGTTTCCCGGGCTCGGGCACATAGGCCGTCGCGACGGCCGCTTCGTCTGGTTCCCGGCGAACTACACGACGCGCTTCGCGCCGCTTCCCTGATCGCACAGCGCCCTGTTCAGGCCGTCGCGGAGAAGGCGCGCATCACCAGCGAGGTGGCAAGCGCCAGCATGACGATGCCGACAAAGGCGTCGAGCGCGCGCCACGCCGCCGGCCGCGCGAACACCGGGCGCAGCAACCCCGCGCCGTAGCCGAGCGCCGCGAACCACGCGAGGCTCGCGGTGGCGGCGCCGGCCACGAAGAACGGCCTAAGCGCGGCCGGCTGGGCGGAACCCGCCGCCCCCATCAAAAGCACGGTGTCGAGATAGACGTGGGGGTTGAGCAGCGTGAAGCCGGCGGTGGCCGCGAGCGCCCGCGACAGCGTCACGCCCGCCCCGTCCGTGATCACCATCGCCTCGGAAGCCGTCGCCGCCCGCCTGAGCGCGCCGACGCCGTGCCAGCCGAGAAAGGCCGCGCCGGCGAGCGCGAGGAGCGCCGTCAGCTTCGGGATCGCAGCCAGAAACGCCCCCATTCCCGCGACGCCTGCCGTAATGAGCAGCGCATCGGCGGCCCCGCAGAACAGCACGATCGCGCCGACATGCTCACGCCGCAGCCCCTGCCGCAGGACGAACAGGTTCTGCGCCCCGATCGCCATGATCAGCGCCGCGGAAAGAAGAAAGCCGGTGATGAACGGAAAAGCGAACGGTGTCATGGCGGCTTCGTGCGCCGGAATCGGAACGAAGTGAAACTTGTTTTTCTAAGCCTGATGAAGCACAGCTTCATCCATGTTGGATTATCCCTCCCTCGCCGCCGTCGCCGCTGTCGTGCGTGAAGGCTCGTTCGAACGCGCGGCAGCCGTGCTCGGCATCACGCCCTCCGCGGTCTCCCAGCGGGTTCGGGGGCTCGAGGAACGTCTCGGCGCAGTGCTGGTGGTGCGTGGGCAGCCCTGCGAGGCGACGGATCTCGGCCGCACGCTG
This sequence comes from Pseudomonadota bacterium, assembly GCA_023442215.1. Lineage (GTDB taxonomy): Bacteria > Pseudomonadota > Alphaproteobacteria > Rhizobiales > Segnochrobactraceae > Pseudoxanthobacter. The sequence goes on along the minus strand of JAEZMP010000187.1, from coordinate 4,193 downwards.
TGCGCCCATCTCGACCGCGTCCGGCTGCTGGAGCACGACATCGCGCCGGCGCTCGGCGGCGGCGTGCTTGCGGCGGGCGAACGGGTCACGCTGCGGATCGCGGTCAATGCCGACAGCCTCGCGACCTGGTTTCCGGCGGCGGCCGCACAGTTCGGCGCGGCGGCAGACGTCTCGCTCGACATCACCCTCGACGACGAGGCCCACACCGCCGAAAGGCTGCGCTCGGGCGATGTCCTCGCCGCGGTCACGGCGGAGCGGGAGCCGGTGCAGGGCTGCCGGACGCTCGCGCTCGGTGCGCTGCGCTATGTGGCGTGCGCCAGCCCGGCCTTCGCGCAACGCCATTTCGCCTCCGGCATCACGGCGCAAGCTCTTGGCGCCGCCCCCTATCTTCGGTTCGACCGGCGGGATTTCCTGCAGGCGCGCTGGGCGCGCGAGGCGCACGGCATCGAACTCGCCGGCCCCGTGCACTGGGTGCCCTCGACCCACGGCTTCCTCGACATGACGCTGGTCGGGCTCGGCTGGGGCATTCATCCTGAGGTGATGGTCGAGCCTCATCTCGCCGCCGGCCGGCTGATCGAACTCGCGCCCGGTCACCGCGTCGACGTCGCGCTCTACTGGACGGTCACCCGCCTCCACGCCGCCGCGCTGCGCCGCCTGACCGACGCCGTCCGCACCGCCGCCGCCGGAGGCCTTGTGGGCGGAGCCTGACAACGCGGTCCGGGGGATCGAGCTCAGGTCCAGTATGCCGGGCCGATCCGCGGGACGCGTGCCGTCGCGGCACGACGTCTGCCGCGGCGATCACTCCGGGCGCGTGTCGCGGACCTGCCGCGCGATGGCCGCCTTCGCATAGTGATCGGCGAGATAGCCCGCCTGCTCGACGATCACGTCGGCGGCGCCATCGCCGTCCCGGCGGGCGAGGAAATCGACGATCCGCTGGTGGTGCCCGATGATCTCGCGGCGCTCGCGCGTGCGGAAGGTGATCAGGTTGGAGATCGGCTGCAGCGCCTCGACGGTCGCCGTCATCAGGAAGCTGAGCAGGTCGTTGTGCGCGGCGTCGACCAGCGCCCGGTGAAAGCGCACATCGGTCGCGCAGAACTCGACGTCGGTAAGCTCGATATTGCGCTGGACCTCGATCTCGGCGGACATCCGCGCAAGGTCCTCGTCCGTGCGCACGCCCGCGGCAAGGCGGACGCACACGCATTCGAGCTGCATCCGCGCTTCGGTGATCGATTCGATGCTGATGTCGCCGACGCTCACCAGCATCGTCGTCACCGCCGCCAGGTTGTCCTTGGCATCCGCGAGGCTCGGGCCGTTGACGAAGTTGCCGCCGGATTGCCCGCGTCGCGAGCGGATGAGGTTCTGCGCTGCCAGCCGCTTCAGGGCCTCCCGGATGGTGGGTCGCGAAACGCCGAACTGCGCCGCGAGTTCTTCCTCCGAGGGCAGGCGCTGGTCCACTGCCAGCCGGCCGTCGATGATCGCGGTGCGGATTTCCTTCGCGATCTGGCTGGGAAAGGTCTCCCTGCTGACGGCCTTGTAGCTGACTGTCATACCTATTGCCTATTTCCTCGCCACAAGCGGCGGCCCTCGCCTGCTCTAGCCGAAATCCCGCCGCCGATCAAACCATCCGCCCGCGCGCCGGCCAGATCCTTCGAAAATCGTCGAAATATCGTCGTTTCCGCCATCTCGCGCCGATCCTCTCCATCGTCGCAAGGGGGCGCAGACTCGCCGCGGCCCTGCGCCGATGACGCCGCTGGAAACACGGGTGCGAAGAATGTGGTCACTAAAGGTCTGACCTATTGTCATTCGTTTCGCCTTCGTCTAGCCTCCCCTCAACAATCAGAGAGGTGCCGATGAAGGCTTGGATGTTCTCCGCGAAGGACGATCCGGGTGGCTGGACGAACGTTGAGCGTTCCGCCCTGCCCGATCTCCCCGTGCTCGTTCGCGTCACGCACTCGGGCCTCAACTACAAGGATGCGCTGTCCGTTACCGGCCGCGCGCCGATCTCCCGGTCCTTTCCGATGGTACCGGGCATCGATGTGGTGGGCACGGTGATCGAGGATGCCTCCGGCGCCTTCAGCCCCGGAGATGCCGTCGTCGCCACCGGCCACGGCCTCGGCGAGACGAGCTGGGGCGCCTATGCGGAAGAAGCACGCCTCAAGCCGGAGTGGCTCACGCCGCTGCCGTCGGGAATTTCCCCGGAGCAGGCGGCGGCGGTCGGCACGGCGGGCATTACGGCGGCCATGGCCATCGATGCGCTGGAGCGCTTCGGCATCACCCCGCCCGACGGTCCCGTCGCGGTCACCGGGCCGACGGGGGGCGTCGGCAGCTTCGCGAGCTGGCTGCTTGCCCGCGCCGGCTTCCATGTCGTCGCCATCACCGGCCGCCCCTCGGAGGCGGATTATCTGAAGGCCAACGGCGCTTCCGACGTGGTCGGCCGGGCCGAACTGGAGGGTGAACCCCGGCCGCTCGGCAAGGAGCGCTGGATCGCGGGCATCGATGTCGCCGGCGGCAAGGTGCTCGCGAACATGCTGGCCTCGACCCGCTACGGCGGAGCCGTCGCCGCGTGCGGACTGGCGGCCTCGCTGGCACTGCCGACCTCGGTCGCCCCGTTCATCCTGCGCGGCGTCTCGCTCCTCGGGATAGACTCGGTGATGGCCGACGCCGGCAAGCGCCGCTCGGCATGGCAGCGCGTCGCCGCGGCGGCCGAAGGCCTGCCGTTCGACCGCATCATCACCCGCCACCCCTTCTCCGATGTCGCCGACCTCGCCCCGAAGCTGCTCGACCAGCACCTGCGCGGCCGCGTCGTGTTCAACTGGTGAGCGCCGCCATGGCAGAAAGCATCGTCCTCGAAACCCGCACCGGGCGAAGCGTCACGGCCTATCTTGCGCAGGCCGCGGATGCCGATGCGCCGGGCATCGTCGTCATTCAGGAATGGTGGGGGTTGCAGGCCCAGATCAAGGGCGTGTGCGACCGCTACGCGGCCGCGGGATTCACCGCCATCGCGCCCGACCTCTATGGCGGCAAGGTGATTCCCTATCACGACGAGGAAGGCGCAGGCCAGGCGATGAACGCGCTCGACTTCCTCGCCGCGACGGACGAGGTGGCGGGTGCCGCCGCGCGTTATCTCAAGGCCCAGGGCCGCCGGGTTGGCCTCACCGGCTTCTGTCTCGGCGGCGTGGTGTCGATCCTCGGCGCGATCCGCCTGGCGGACATCGACGCGGCGTCGGCCTATTACGGTGCGCCGGACGACGCCCTGGACGATGCCGCACGGGTGCGCGTTCCCGTGCAGGCCCACTTCGCCGAGCGCGACCATTGGTGCACGCTTGCCGACGCCGACCGGATGGAACGCAAGTTCGCGGAGAGCGGCCAGCCCTGGCGCGTGTTCCGCTATGCCTGCGATCACGGCTTCGCCAACGAGGATTCGCCCTGCTTCGACCGCGCGGCGACCGAACTCGCCTGGCAGCGCGACATCGCGTGGTGGAACCAGCATCTCGGGGCCGCACGATGAGCCCCACCACTCTATCCCTCGAACCGCTGCTCCGTCCGCGCAGCGTCGCCATCGTCGGCGCTTCAGCCCGCGAAGGCTCCGCCGGGTCCAACATCATCCGCAATCTTCAGGCGGCCGGCTTCAAGGGCCGCATCGTCCCCATCAATCCGCGCTACCCGGACATCCACGGCCTGCCCTGCTTCGCCTCGCTCGCGGAAGCCGGCGAGCCGGTCGATGCGGTCTTCATCGCCGTCGCCGCGCAATATGCCGTCGACATCCTCCGGCAAGCCGTCGCGGCCGGCGCGCGGGCCGTGCTGATGAACGGCACCGGCTTCGCGGATGCCGGCGAGGAAGGCCGCGCCCGGCAGGACGAGGTCATCGCCATCGCCGCTGCCGCCGGCATCCCGGTCTGCGGGCCGAACAATCTCGGGCTCATCAATCTGCTGGACGGGGTGCCGCTCTGGGCAGCGGAGCATGTCGGCCATGCCGAGCCGGGACCGGTGGCGGTCGTTTCGCAGAGCGGTTCGGTCGCGCTCGCGCTCAGCGCCGACCCGATGAAGCTCGGGCTTTCCCACCTCATCACCGCCGGCAACGAGGCGGTGACGGGTGTCGGGGGCTATGTCGACGCCCTCGCGGACGATGACCGGGTGAAGGTCATCCTGCTCTTCCTCGAAACGCTGCGCGATCCCGCCGGGCTCGCCCGGGC
>JAEZMP010000131.1 GCA_023442215.1 Pseudomonadota bacterium | reverse complement strand
CTCCTCGACGATGCGGCCGGCATCGAGCACGGCCACCCGGTCCGCCACCTGGCGGATCACGTCCATCTCGTGGGTGATGATGAGGATCGACAGCCCGAGGCGCCGGTTGATGTCCTTCAGCAGGTCGAGGATCGACTGCGTCGTTTCCGGATCCAATGCGCTGGTCGCCTCGTCGCAGAGCAGCAGCACCGGGTCGGCTGCGAGGGCCCGGGCGATGCCGACGCGCTGCTTCTGCCCGCCTGAAAGCTCGGCCGGATAGGCCGATGCCTTGCCGGCGAGGCCGGTGAGCTCCAGCAGGTCCCGAACGCGGGCTGCGCGCTGTGCCTTTGGCCATCCTGCGATCTTGAGCGGGAGCGCGACATTGTCGGCGACCGTCTTGGCGGAGAGAAGGTTGAAGTGCTGGAACACCATGGCAATGCGGCGGCGCTGCGCCTGCAGGGCGGGACCCGCGAGGGCTGCAATGTCGTGCCCTTCGATCAGAACCTTGCCGGAATCCGGGCGCTCCAGCGCGTTGATGCAGCGGACGAGAGTGGATTTGCCGGCGCCGGAACGGCCGATCACGCCGACGATCTCTCCCGGTTCGAGCCTGAGCGAGAGCCGATCCAGGGCCTGTGTCTCGCCGAAGCGGCGAGAAACGCCCTCGAGCCGCACGACGGGGCCGGGTGTGGCGGTTGCCGGATGGGTCACAGGGTCGTTCCTTCAATGCAGGCGCGATCCGGTGCCGGCTGTGGCCCGGATCGCGCGTCGTTCCCGATGGGTGGCAATGCCCATCGCGAGCCTTACCAGGCCGGGATGCCGGTGCCTTTGTAGGCCTGCTCCAGAGCAGCCTTCACCGCGTCGTTTTGATAGGAGGCCACGAGGATGGCTACCCACGGCTTTGCCTCGTCGCCTTCCCGGACGGCGATGAAGTTGCGATAGGGATTGTCCGCCAGCGGTTCCTGCGCGATGCGGTCGGTTTGCGGATTGAGGCCCGACTTGAAGGCCCAGTCGGTGTTGACCACTGCTGCATCGAGATCGTCGATGGAGCGGCCAACGATGCCGGCATCGAGTTCCTTGATCTGGAGATTCTTCGGATTGGCCTCGATGTCTGCCACGGTGGCGAGGATGCCCGTGCCGGGCTTCAGCTCGATGAGCCCGGCGCCTTCGAGCACCCGCAAGGCCCGGCCCTCGTTCGAGGGATCGTTGGGGATGCCGATCACCGCGCCGTCCGGCAGCGCCGCGACCGACTTGACCTTGCGGGAATAGAGACCGATCGGCCAGACAGCGGTGTAGCCGACGGGGACGATCTTGTAGCCCTGCGTCTTGATCTGGTTGTCCAGATAGGGCTTGTGCTGGAAGGCGTTGGCGTCGATCTCGCCGTGGGAAAGCGCTTCGTTCGGCTGCGTGTAGTCGGAGAAAACCACGGTCTTGACGATGAGGCCGCGTTTGGCGGCTTCCTCGCTGACGACGCGCCAGACGTCCTCGTCCTCTCCGGCGATGATGCCGACCCGGACGGTTTGTTCTTCGGCCCGCGCGGCGTGGACGCCGGAGCCGACGGCGGCAAACGCGATCAGCGAGGCCGCGATGCCGACAAGCGCGCGGCGGGCGAGGCCGAGCGGATTGCCGGACGTGCGAGCGAAAAGCCCCGGGATAGGGATGATATTGTTCATGGGATGAAATCCTTGGTTTGCGTTACCGCCGTGACTGCGCGCGCGACCTCGTCCGGAAAGACCCGTATGGGCCAATGCCCAGGAGCGAAGCCGCAGAAAAGAACCGGTTTGGAGGATCAGTGCCGGGTGCGACGCGGAACGGTCAGCGCTCGCAACATCGCGTGAGGCCGGGCTGGCCTCGGACGATGATCATGATGAACGCGAAAGCGGACACCGTTGGCTCCCGACATGTGTGTTGCGGCCGGGCGCTGCCCGTGGCCACGATGAGGCCGGCGACGCCGACACCCGACGCCGACACCTGGGTCGGTTGGAGTGGCTGGCTTGCCTGATATCCCGATCATGGAGGGTCTGGACGGGTCGGTCGAGAATGCCTGTTCTATAGGCAGGCGGTGGAGCGGGAATGATCTTCCGGGCTCGGCCGATGCGGAGCAACGGACCACGGCGGGGCATGTCGGCCCCGCGAGCGTGTTCTACTCCGCGGCGGCGCGGGCGATCTCTTGCCGCACCAGACCTGCAGGATGGGGCGAGACAAGCCGATCACCAGCCCCGAACAGCTTGTGGCGCAGCGTGCCGGGCTCATAGGCCGTCTTGTAGCGACCTCGCTCCTGCAGCGCGGGAACCACGTGGGCGACGAAGCTCTCGAAACTCTCCGGCACGACCGTGCGGGCCAGGTTGAAGCCGTCGATTTCGCCCTCGTCGATCCAGCGCAGCAGTTCCGTGGCCACCTCATCGCCGTCGCCAACGATAACCGGATAGCGGCCGCCAAGAGCATGCTGCTCCAGAAGCTGCCGGCGCGTCCAACCGCGCTCCCGCGCGAGGGCGTTCGCAGACTGCACGGCATTGCCGGTGGCGTAGGCAATGGGCTCGTCTAGATCGAACCGCGCGAAGTCTATGCCGGTGGAGGCCGCGAAATGGGCAAGGCCAGCTTCGGCACTGGCGTGCTCCAGATATTCCGCATGCAGTTCGCGCGCTTCGGTGCGCGTCGCCCCGACGATGACCGTGATGCCGGCGAAGATCCGGACATCCTGCCCGTTCCGGCCAGCGGCATCGACCGTGGACCGCACGCTTCGAGCCGAGCGCCGGGCGGTTTCAATATCGGGCGAGGAAATGAAGACCGCTTCGGCATGGCGGGCGGCGAAGCGCTGGCCGCGCCCGGATGTTCCTGCCTGGAAGAGGACCGGCGTGCGCTGCGGCGAGGGCTCGCTGAGGTGATAGCCCTCGGCTCGAAAGAATGGTCCTTCATGACGGATTGGCCGCACACGGGATGGCTCCGCATAGACGCGGCGGGCTCGGTCCTCGACCACGGCGTCGTCGTCCCAACTCGCCTCCCAGAACTTGTAGGCAAGATCGAGGAAGTCGTCGGCACGGTCGTAGCGGCGATCGTGATCGGCGAGGCCGGTTTCGCCGAGCGCACGGGCGGCGCTGTCGAGATAGCCCGTGACGACGTTCCAGCCGATGCGCCCGCCGGTGAGATGATCGAGCGTCGAGAACCGCCGGGCGAGCAGCGCCGGCGTCTCCGTCGAGAGGTTGACCGTGATGCCGAAACCGAGGTGTTCCGTTGCCGCCGCCATCGCGGAGACGAGCAGCATCGGGTCGTTCACGGGAAGCTGGATCGATTCCCGCAACGTGAGGTCTGCTCCACCGCCATAGATATCGTAGACGCCGACGATATCAGCGATGAACAGCCCGTCGAACAGTCCCTTCTCCAGTGTTCTGGCCAGATCGGTCCAGTACGAAAGCCGCTTGTAGTCGACCGAGCGATCGCGGGGATGGGTCCAAAGCCCGTGGTTGATGTGCCCCACCGAGTTCATGTTGAAGGCGTTGAGCCGCACGGGCTTCGGATCGCTCGTCATAGCCGTCTCTTGCGTGGTTGCAGCGATGGTCGTGCCTGATGGACCCGCGGGTCCGGCCGGCTCGCGCGAGGGTAGGAATTGCCTCGCCGCAACACAAAGACGATCGTTCCGCCTCCGTCTGGCGGAGGCGAATTTCATTCCGGCCAACTCGTTGTCGGCGCGACGGTAGCCGGTTTCAAAGGAAGCACGCCGGGGGAGGGGCGATCGAATGCTGTTCGGGGGGGCTTCACGCCCCTCGAAGCGCTCGGGACTTCAGAGCCTGCGAGAGTCCGTCAGAACGAGACAACAAGCCTTGCCTGGACTGTGACGGTGCCACGATTGGTGCTTGGCCCGTTTGTCAGGGCAACACCCGCGACGGCGCCCGCCTGGACGTTGTTGGCGAGGGTGTAGTCGAGCCCGGCGCCGACGCCGACAAGGGTGGTATCGGCGTTCTGCTCCAGCGTCGAGAGCGCGTCGAGATTGTAGTTGTGCCCGTAGCCGACATCGACGAAGGCATAGGGAGAGACGGCGTCCTGAAGCGCGCCGATAACCGGCGCGTTGAGGCCGAGGCGCCCAAGGGCGGCAAAGACAGGCAGGCGGAGTTCGTTGCGCAGCACGAATCCGCTGTCGACGCTGCCGTCGTCCAGAGTGTAGCCGCGCGTGCCGTAATAGCCGCCGATGGCGAGCTGCTCGGTATCCGGCAGCGCCTGGCCGGCGATCTGGCCGGTCAGGGAGACGTTCCAGAAGAAGCCGGAAAGCCAAGGAATGGCTGAAAGCGGCGTGACCTGGGTGATGTTGCCGAAGATATAGGCGTAGTTGATGTCGGTGACGCGGCCGTTCGAGTAGGTATTCCAGGTTGCGCTGGTGTTGCCGCCCACGACGCCGCCGGGATTGACCACGAGGCGCAGGTCGATGGCGGTGGAACCGTTGTCTGGATGCTGCCAGGAGCCGCTCCAGCCGGCGATGAGATCGAACACCCCGGCGCTTCCGTTGGCGACCTCGATGCCCTGATACCGCGTCTTGCGGGCAGCCCACTTCGGCGCGACGCCGAAATAGAGGTCGCCCCATCCGGCCATACCGGCGGCGAGATTCGACACGGCCGAGCGATAGAGTATCGGCAGTTCGAACGTGGTGTTCTGGAAGTTCAGGATGTCGCCGAGGCTGTCCTGGCTGGTCGCGACGAAGCTCGGCGTGATCTCCAGGGCCTGGCGCGCGAAGGTCGGAATGGCGATGCGGCCGGCATGGCTGACATAGGACGGCCAGTGGGTGCCGGACAGGTTGATGGATGCGGGATCGGAGAACAGGTTGCCGCTTCCGGTGAGCTGGTATGACAGCGTCAGATCGTGCAGCGCCTCGACACCCGCGCCGAAGCCGACGAAGTAGCGGTTGAGGTCGGTCTCCTTGGTGCCGGTGTTCGACCAGCCGGCAAACACCTGCCACGGCTTCTTGCGGGTCACCTCGAGGGTGAGATCGCTGGCGCCGAGATTAGAGCCCGGCTCGAACACGCCATTCAACTGGCGGTACGGGAACCGATTGAGCCAGTCTAGGTCCTCGGAGATCTGTGCCGCTTCGATGATCTGACCTTGCGGCGCCCGCACCGCGCTCGCCAGCCCGGCATCCGAGGTGCCGACCGCCGCCGCTCCCCCGTTGGCCTCAAGGGCCGAAATCTGGTCCTTGACCTGAACCTTGCCGGCGCGGAACGGCACGACGCGCAGCTGCAACACGCCGGACGTGACTTCCTGCGGAGGTGCGGTGACGGAAACGAACGGCCGGCCGGCCTGGCGATAGGCCGTCGCAATCGCGGCCTGGGCGTCCGCGACGAGCTTGCGCGACAGCGGCTTGCCGACGAACGGCGCGAGAGCCACCTTCAGCCGGTCGGTGGACAACCCTTCAACGCCCTCGAAAGAGAGACCGGCGGGCGGCTTGGAAAGCACGGCATCGTTGAGGCCAATGACGCGGATGCCGATGACGTCGACGCCGAGCGGAGTGGCATCCTCGGTCACGGTCGGGCCGGTCGAACTGCGCAGTCCACCGCCACCGCTCGATACGATCGGCGGCAGGTTGCGTTCCACCACGCCGCGCGCCTGCGCGAGTGCTGCTTCCGGCATCAACACCGCCGCGACGATGGCGGCGGAACCGAGCAATCCGGCGACCCGGCGACGCTGTCCGTCCGCTCGACCTTCGGCCCTCGCCGTGCGAGAGCCGATGCCTGCAAGGCTGGCGCCCGGGCAGCCGGCTGCAAGCTTTCGGGTGTTGCGAGAGCGATCGTCGGACATCATCACGGCGGGCTTTCAAGAGGTCGGCGTCACAACCGGCCTGAGGCGTGACTATGGAAGATGGCTCGATTCAGGGCGGGAAGAAAGTGCAATCAGGCAACAGTTGAGACGCCGCATCTCATTTTCGCCGCCGCCTCGCCGCAAGCATGGCGCGATGATCCCGGGTGTGCCGCCCTCAACTCCCGAGGGTGACGGCGACGTTGACCGCGGCCGCGACGAGAACGGTGTTGAAGAAGAACGACACGATCGAATGCACGAGGTTGACGCGCCGCATCGCCGGACTGGTCACGTCCGTGTCCGACGTCTGCGCCGTCATGCCGATGACGTAGGCGAAATAGAGGAAATCCGTGCCGCAGGGTTCTTCCGTCCCCGGGAAGGCGAGCCCGCCGCGCGGCTTGTGCGGCTTGTCCGGAGCGCCGGCGGCATCGAGATCCGGCTGCCAGAAAAGATGCGCGTAGTGCGTGGCAGCCATCATGTGGATGGTGAACCAGCCGAGCGGAACCGCCGCGAGCGTCAGTGCCAGCGTGATGCCGCCCGGAGCGGATTTGTTGTTGATGAGCAGGAACAGCGATGCGATCGCGACCACGATGGCCGCGAACGTAACGAGGAAGATAATCCAGACAGGCTCGTCGGAGGCTGCCGCATGCCGCTTGAGATAAGACGGCGTCATACGCGTCACGCCGATGCCGGTCAGCAGAAGATAGACGACGAAGAAGGCGTTGGCGGAAACCGGCACCGCCAGTTCACGCCGCATCAGCCAAGCCGCGAAGAAGCCGGCCGCCGCGCAGAGCGCGGCGACATAGAACGGCACATGCCGCCTGAACGGAAGAACGAAACCGCCGCCTCCGCTCGCCACCGCCGTTGCCTCAGTAGACTACGACGGAGCGGATGGACTTGCCTTCGTGCATGAGATCGAACGCGGTGTTGATCTCCTCGAGCGGCATGGTGTGCGTGATCAGGTCGTCGATGTTGATCTTGCCGTCCATGTACCAGTCGACGATCTTCGGCACGTCGGTGCGGCCGCGGGCGCCGCCGAACGCTGTTCCCTTCCAGACGCGGCCGGTCACGAGCTGGAACGGCCGGGTGGCGATCTCACGCCCGGCTTCGGCAACCCCGATGATGATCGACTCGCCCCAGCCGCGGTGACAGCATTCGAGCGCCTGGCGCATGACGTTGACGTTGCCGGTGGCGTCGAACGAGAAGTCCGCGCCGCCGTCCGTCAGATCCTGGATGGCCTGCACGACCTTGTCGTTGCCGACCTCCTTCGGGTTGACGAAGTGCGTCATGCCAAACTTGCGCGCCATCGCCTCCTTGCCGGGATTGATGTCGACGCCGATGATCCGGTCCGCGCCGACCATCCGCGCACCCTGAATGACATTGAGGCCGATGCCCCCGAGCCCGAACACCACGACGTTCGCGCCCGGCCACACCTTCGCGGTGTAGATGACGGCGCCGATGCCGGTGGTGACGCCGCAGCCGATGTAGCAGATCTTGTCGAACGGGGCGTCCTCGCGAACCTTGGCAACCGCGATCTCGGGCAGCACGGTGAAGTTCGAGAACGTCGAGCAGCCCATGTAGTGGAACACCTCGCCGCCGTCGCAGGAGAACCGGGAGGTCTTGTCCGGCATCAGGCCCTGGCCCTGGGTCGAGCGGATCGCGGTGCAGAGGTTGGAACGCTGCGACAGGCAGGTCTTACACTGGCGGCACTCGGGTGTGTAAAGCGGGATGACGTGATCGCCGGGCTTCACGCTCGTGACGCCCGCACCGACCTCGCGGACGATGCCCGCGCCCTCGTGGCCGAGGATCGCCGGGAACTTGCCTTCCGAATCGAGACCGGAGAGCGTGTAGGCGTCGGTATGGCAGACGCCGGTCGCCATGACCTCGATGAGGACCTCGCCAGCCTTGGGCCCGCCGATCTCGACGGTCTCGATCGTGAGGGGCTTGTTCGCCTCCCAGGCGACGGCGGCTCTGCTCTTCATGTCGATCTCCTTGTCGGTGGTCCGCGGCGGTCGTTGTTCGCCTCGGCGCCGGCTAGGCCGGCTCGGCCGCCGACGGCGCGGATCCATGTTCCTTCAGCGTGTTTAGAGCATCCCGCCTCGAAGTGCGAAGTGGTTTTGGAAGCCTCCGAATGTGGGCATCGCGCTTTTTGCGGGAGCCGGGATGCCCTTATGTTGACCTCCGGGAAAGCCGTCGATTCGAGCGGCAGGCCGTCCGCCCGCGGCGGACAGAGGGAGAAACGCATGCCGATCTTTGCCCTGGACGAGGTGGTCCCCGATATCGCTGAAGATGCGGCCTGGATCGCGCCGGATGCCGTGGTGCTGGGCAACGTCCGTATCGCGACCGATGCGAGCATCTGGTTCGGCGCCGTGCTGCGTGGCGACAATGAGCGCATCGACATCGGCCGCGGCGCGAATATTCAGGATGGGTGCGTGCTGCATACCGATCCCGGCAGGCCGCTCACCGTCGGCGAGCATTGCACCATCGGCCACCGCGCCATTCTGCATGGCTGCACCATCGGTCCGCAGTCGCTCGTCGGCATGGGCGCGACGATCCTGAACGGCGCCGTCATCGGCCGCAACTGCATCATCGGCGCCAATGCGCTGGTGACCGAGGGAAAAGTCATCCCGGACAACAGCCTGGTGGTCGGCGCCCCGGGCCGCGTGGTGCGGGAACTCGATGCCAGGGCCGCCGCCGAGCTTCTTGCCTCGGCAGAGCACTATATCCGCAACGGACGGCGGTTCTCGGCCGGGCTTCGCGCCGTCTGAGGGCGCGGTGTCCGGGCGCGGCCGATTCCGGCGCCCTCTCGGCCGCAGGCGGCCAAGGAGATACAGATGCAGCGCGTGACGATCACCCTCGACGACGACCTGATGGCCGAGATCGATGCCTTCATGTCCGCGCGCGGCTACGACAACCGGTCGGAGGCGATCCGCGATCTCGTCCGCGCCGGGTTCGGGGAACTTGGCACGGCGGGCGACGACGACCGTCCCTGCGTCGCTGCGCTGGTCTATGTATTCGATCACGAGCGGCGGGATCTGGCCCGGCGGCTGACCAATGCCCACCACGACCACCACGACATTTCGCTCGCCACCACGCACGTTCACCTTGATGCGGAAACCTGCATGGAAGTGGCGCTGTTGCGAGGGGCGGTCGGCGAGGTCAGGCACTTCGCCGATCACGTGATGGCCGAGCGCGGCGTGCGCCACGGCCGGCTGGTAACGGTGCCGGCCGACGATACGGGCGTCACCGAAACCGGACTGCCGCGTCACGACCATTCCCACGGTGATTGACGAGCCGGCGGGCTCCGCCGCCGGACGGTCTGTCGCCCGTTTTGGCCGGGCTCAGCCAGCCTTGAGCGCACTCCACGCGGAGACGAAAGCCGCTGCCGCCGTACCGACTTCGGCGGCCGACATTCCGGGCTTGTAGACCGCCGAGCCGAGGCCGAATCCCGTGGCGCCGGCGTCCAGATAGGGTTTCATGTTCGTGGGCGTGATGCCGCCGACGGGCAGCATCCGCGTGCCCTTCGGCAGCACGGCCTTGATGGCCTTCACCACCGGCGGCCCGATCATTTCCGCCGGAAACAGCTTCAGCGCCGAGGCGCCGGCCGCAAGCGCGGCGAAGGCCTCGGTCGGCGTCGCCACGCCCGGCGTGCAGATCAAGCGGGCCGCTGCCGCGGCGGCGATCACGGCGGTGTCGGCATGGGGCATCACGACGAGATCCGCGCCGATGTCGGCGAGCTTGCCGACCTGAGCGACCTCGAGCACCGTGCCGGCACCGACGAGGGCATCGGCCGGCAGCAGCCTGCGAACCTTCTCGATGCTGACGAACGGCTCCGGCGAGTTGAGCGGAACCTCGATCAGCCGGAAGCCGGCCTCGTAGAGCGCGGAGGTGATCCCCTCGGCCTCATCGGGCCGGAGGCCACGCAGGATGGCGACGAGTGGCAGGCGGGAAAACGCGCCGTCGAAGCGGTCGGAAATCGCTGTCATGGAAGCACCGGTCATGGAAGCACCTGTCAGGAAAGCGCCGGCTCGCCGGCGACGAGGCCCGCTGCAACGGCAAACTGGAACAGCCCGGTGGGGGCGGTATTGTCGAGCACGGCGGCCGGGCTGACCGCGAACACGTCGAGGGCGCTCTGGTAGCGGCGGCACAGCGCACCGTCGCCGATGAGCACCAGCGGCGCTCCCGGCATGTGCGCGAGATGCGCGAGGCCGGACACCAGTTCCTGCCCGATCAGAAGGCCGGAGAGATAATCCGGCAGCGCCGCGTGGGGCAGGCGGCCGGTGAGGCCGAGCGTGCGGGTCGCGAACAACTGGTGGGGCAGATCGCCGGGGCCGCCCTTGCGAGCGTCCGCAAGGCCGCGGGAGAACCCCGTACCGTCCGTCTCGCGCGTGCCGTCCGTCGACATCAGGCGCCCGAGGATGGAGTGGCGGGACAGCACGGCGAACAACTCGCCGGTCATGTAGCTGACGAAGGAGACGATGCGTCCGTCTTCGATGAACGCCCATTTCGAATGGGTGCCCGGCAGCACGACGCAGGCACGCGCCGAAAGGTCGGGATGGAGCGCGAGCGCACCCGCGATCTGGATTTCCTCGCCGCGCATCACATCCGGCGTTCCATCCGCCGGATCGTAGAGCACGCCGGGCGCGATGCGGATATCGGGGCCGATACCGCTCTTTACGACCGCGGCCTGCCGGGCGAGCGAGGAGATGTCGGCGGGGCAGGCGATGTAAGGGGCTTCCGTCCAGCCCTGGGCGCTGCCGACCATGCCACCGGCGACCACGGGCAAGTGCGGCCAGCGGGCGATGTCGTCCCCGCACAGCGCCTTGAACGCCGCCTCGAAGCCCGGGACGCCGGGTTCCGGCAGATTCTGGATGCCGTGAGGGCTGCTCCGTTCGCGCAGCACGTTGCCGCGCGCATCCATCAGGAACGCACGCAGGCTGGATGTGCCCCAGTCGAGCGCCAGCAGTGCGGGCCGCACCTCGTCGTCAGTCGTCATCGACGCCTCCATCCCAATTCCCCGGATATCGCTTCCGCGACCGCGCGGACGGCCGGCGCGACCTCGTCCATGCGCTGTTCGCTCATGAACGGGGCGGCGCTGGCGACGCTCAGCGCCGCCACCACGCGTCCCGTCGCATCGCGCAGCGGCGCGGCGACGCAGCGGATGCCGATCTCGTTTTCCTCGCGGTCGAACACGACGCCGCGCTCGCAAGCGGCGAGCATGTCGCGGCGGTATTCGTCCCACGCCGGCAGTCGTGGCCTGGTGCCGTCGATGCCGGCAACGGCCAGCGCCGCATCGTAGAGCGCCTCCCAACGGTCGGGATCCATGCCGAGCATCAGCGCTCGGCCGACACCGGTGCTCGCGAGCGGCATTCGGGAGCCGACCCGCGAGCGCATTTCGAGCCCGCGCCGACCGGGAACCTTGGCGAGATAGACGATGTCCGACCCCTCGATGGCGCCGACGTGGACCGTGTCGCCGATGTCCTGGGCGAGCCGCTCGCAATGAGGCAGCGCGAGTGCCACGAGCGGCCGCTGCTCCAGCGCCCTGTCGCCGAGCCCGATCAGCTTCGATCCGAGGAAATAGCCTTGATGGGGAACGTGATCCAGGTAACCGGCGGCCACGAGGGCGCCAAGCATCCTGTGGGTCGTGCTTCGAGGCGTGCCAAGCCGGGCAGAAATGCCCTGAACATCGCGAACGCCATTCGCCACGCATTCGAGCAGGGTCAGGCCACGAAGCAGCGTCTGTGCGCCGGCGAGCTGCGGACCATCGCCTTCCGGCACCCCGTCACGCGCTGCCAGTGTCGTCTGTGATGAACGCGGACGCGGAATGCGCTTTTGCGCAGGCGTCCCTTGCCGTTCATCGTTCATGAAAGACCGCTCCGCTCAGCGCCGTATTATCAGCTGCTTAAGCGCAGGCACGGTGTGTGTCAAATAGCGAGCGCGATGTCCATATAGTGAGACATGCTCGCTTATTCTGCTGCGTCGCAGCAATATGACGCCGTGGAGCGATCTACGCCGACGCGGCCTTTCGGTCGCCGAATTGGCGAGGATGTGACGCGCCGTGGGCGTGTCAGAACCGCTCGGGGAAACGCTCCGGCATGATACCGAGCACGCGCAGGGTCCGGGCATCGGGCTTGGTGTGAACGCGCACCGCCTGCGCGGACGCGACGGCGGCGTCAAACACGCCAATCGCCTCCTGAACCACATCGACGGCCCGGCGGAAGGAAGAGCCAAGGCGGGACATAACGATCTCCTCTCATATGCTGCGTCGCAATATGGCCAGCCCGCCGCCGGTCACAAGCGCGACCATGGCAATGCTGTTCTCCGCATTTTGCAGGGCAGCGGTCTCCGGTGTCGGTGATGGACCGTCATTCCGGGGGATTGAGAACAGACATCCGATAATTCGATCGCGGAGAGAAACGGGCGGTCAAATCCGGAGCATTTTGAAATTATATTTTCTCGATAGAAATAGTATAATTTTCTAGCCTGATCGTGACGTTGAAGGGCGCCTTGCCGCCCGGCCGGATCGAGGGTTGGACATGAGACTGAAGCATGGGTTGATGGGCGTGCTCCTGGTGGCCGTCGCGGCGATGAGTTCCGTAGCGGCCACGGCCGCGGAGCCGCTGAAGGAGATTCGCCTCGGCTTCCAGAAGACCAGCCTGCCGGTGATCGCCCAGCAGCAGAAGCTCGTCGAGAAGAGCTTCGAGAAGGACGGTGTCGCGGTGCGGTGGGTCGAGTTCGCCGCCGGGCCGCCGCTCGTCGAGGCGCTGAACGTCGGCTCCATCGATCTCGGCTGGACCGGTGACGCCCCGCCGATCTTCGGGCAGGCGGCCGGCGCGAACTTCGTTTATGTCGCCGCGCTGCCGTCGAACGGCGCGGGCGAGGCGATCTTTGTGAAGCCGGACTCGTCGATCAGGACGCTCGCGGATCTCAAGGGCAAGAAGGTGGGCGTCACCAAGGGCTCCAGCGCGCAGAACCTTCTCGCTGCCGCCCTTGAGAAGGCCGGCGTCCCCTATGGCGACATCACGCCGGTCTACCTCAGCCCCGCCGACGCCGGCGCGGCCTTTGCCAGCGACAAGATCGATGCCTGGGCGGTGTGGGATCCGTTCTTCGCCATCGCCGAGACGCGTTTCCATCCGCGTGTGCTGACGACGACGAAGGCCGAGCTCAACGTCAACACCTATTTCCTCGCCAACAAGACGTTCGCCGCCGAGCATCCGGCCGCCGTCACCACGGTCATCGAGGATCTGAAAGCCGCCCCCGAATGGGCGGATGCCAATCGTGACAAGGTGGCCGAAGCGCTGCACGAGGTCACCGGCGTGCCGCTCGAGGCGCAGGCCATCGCCGCCAACCGGCAGGTGTTCGGCATCTATCCTCTGACGCCCGAGATCATCGCGGAGCAGCAGAAGACGGCCGATCGCTTCGCCTCCCTTGGTCTCATCCCGAAGAAGATCGTGGTGACCGAGGCGGTCTGGACACCGCCGTCCGGCAACTGACCTTCACGCTGCGATCGATGCCGGCGCCGCCGATGGCGGGGCCGGCCATCACGAAGACCATGCCGGTTCACGGCAGTTTCCCATGGCAGCAGACGGTCCTGAGGACGCGAACGCTGCCGTCGCTACTTAAACGAGGTGTTCGCCATGACCGGGCTTCAGGCGCACAACGATCAGCCGCTCAATTTCTTCTGGTTCATCCCCACCCATGGGGATGGCCGCTATCTCGGCTCGGGCGAGCAGCAGCGCCCGCCCGAGTTCGACTACTTCAAGCAGGTGGCCCAGGCGGTCGACCGGCTCGGCTATGGCGGCGTGCTGCTACCGACGGGACAGAACTGCGAGGATTCGTGGATCACCGCCGCGGGCCTCGCGACAGCGACGGAACGGCTGAAATTCCTCGTCGCGCTGCGGCCCGGTGTGACGACGCCCGCCTTCGCTGCACGGCAGACGGCGGGGCTGGACCGGCTTTCCAACGGTCGGCTGCTGCTCAACGTCGTGGTTGGCGGCAATCCGGTGGAACTTGCCGGCGACGGCGTATTCCTGCCGCACGACGAGCGCTACGCCCAGGCGCGTGAGTTCCTCGACATCTGGAGCGCGCTGGTGGAGGGAAAGTCGGTCGATTACGATGGCCGCTACTATCAGGTGAAGGGGGGGCGGCTCGACTTCCTTCCTGTCCAGCGCCCACGCCCGCCGCTCTATTTCGGTGGTTCGTCGGAGGCCGGCCATGACCTCGCGGCCGAGCAGGTCGAGCTCTATCTCACCTGGGGCGAGCCGCTCGCGCAGGTGAAGGAGAAGATCGATGCCGTGCGGGCGCGCGCCGCCGCGAAGGGGCGCCGGATCCGGTTCGGTATCCGCTTGCACTTCATCGTGCGCGAGACCGAGGAGGAAGCCTGGGCGGCGGCGGACAAGCTGATCAGCCGAATCTCCGACGACCAGATCGCTTCCGCCCAGGAGCGCTTCCTCAAGGAGATGGATTCCGTCGGCCAGCGGCGCATGTCGGCGCTCCACGGAGGCCGCCGCGACAAGCTGGTGGTGGCGCCGAACCTGTGGGCGGGCGTCGGCCTCGTTCGCGGCGGTGCGGGCACGGCGCTCGTCGGCGATCCGAAGACGGTTGCCGCGCGGCTGCGCGAGTATCAGGCGCTCGGCATCGATACGGTGATCGGATCCGGCTATCCGCATCTGGAGGAATCCTATCGCGTCGCCGAACTGCTCTTTCCCGAACTCGGCCTCGGCACCGCGCGTCGCGCGCCGAGGGACGAGATCGCGAACGAGTTCGCGGTCGGCCACCACGGCGCGGCGCGGCTGCAGGCTTCGTCATGAGCACGGCCCTGTCCCTCCTGAGGCGCATCGGCATCGGCTGGCTGCTGCCGGTCGCGATCCTGCTCGTCTGGGAGGCTTCGTCGAGGTTCGGCGCCATCCCGTCGAGCGTTCTCCCGGCGCCGAGCGATGTCGGGGCGGCATTCTGGCGGCTGCTGGAATCGGGCGAGCTTCTCCGGAACATCTGGGTCAGCACCGGCCGGGCGTTCGCGGGCTTCGTCGTGGGCGGGTTGATCGGCCTCGGCTTCGGGCTGGCGAACGGGCTTTCGTTCCTGAGCCGCGAGATCACGGACACGACGCTGCAGATGGTGCGCAACATCCCACACCTAGCGCTGATCCCGCTGGTGATCCTGTGGTTCGGCATCGACGAGGAAGCGAAGCTGTTCCTTGTCGCCCTTGGCGTGTTCTTCCCGATCTATGTGAACACGCTGCTCGGCATCCAGACGGTCGATCCCCAGCTCGTGGAGATGGGCCGTATCTACGGCATGTCGCCGTCGACGCTGTTCTTCCGCGTCATCCTGCCGGGTGCGCTGCCCTCGATGTTCGTCGGCCTGCGCTATGCGCTCGGCATCATGTGGCTGACCCTGATCGTCGCGGAAACCATCTCCGCTTCGTCCGGGCTCGGCTACATGGCGATGCAGGCCCGTGAATTCCTGATGCTCGACGTCGTCGTGCTTTCGATCCTGATCTACGCCCTGCTCGGCAAGCTTGCCGACAGCGTCGCCCGCGCGCTGGAGCGCGCCTGCCTCAAGTGGCATCCCGCTTTCCAGCCCGCGTAAGGAGACCCGCCATGACCGCCTTCGCCCAGCAGCGTCCCGTGCCGGCCTTTCGCGACGAGGTGCCAGGCGTGACGACGTCACCGGCCCGCGAGCCCGCCTTCCGCTTCGAGGGCGTAACCAAGCGCTTCGGGGACAAGACCGTTCTTCACGGTATCGACCTTTCGGTCGCGGCCGGCGAGTTCGTCGCGGTGGTCGGTAAGAGCGGTTGTGGCAAGAGCACCCTGTTGCGACTGCTGGCGGGGCTGGAGAAGCCGAGCGGCGGCACGCTTCACCACGCCGGCGATGCCGATGCGCGCGGCGACACGCGCATCATGTTCCAGGAACCGCGCCTCCTGCCGTGGGCCCGGGTGCTCTCGAACGTCGAGGTGGGGCTGACGGGTGCGCGGTTGGGCAAGGAGGGCGAGGAGCGCGCGAAAGGCTTGCTCGCCGAGGTGGGGCTGGCCGACCGGGCGCAGGAGTGGCCTTCGGTGCTCTCGGGTGGCCAGCGCCAGCGCGTCGCGCTCGCCCGCGCGCTCGTCGGCCGGCCGAAGATCCTGGCGCTCGACGAGCCTCTCGGCGCGCTCGATGCGCTGACCCGAATCGAGATGCAGCAGCTTCTGGAACGCATCTGGCGCCAGCAGGGCTTCACCGCCGTCCTTGTCACGCACGACGTCTCCGAAGCCGTTGCGCTCGCCGACCGGGTGGTCGTGATCGATTCCGGCCGCATCGCGCTCGATCTGCCGATCCCGGTGCCACGTCCGCGACGGCGCGGCTCTCCCGAACTGGCGCGCCTCGAAGGTCGCCTGCTTGACCTGCTCCTCGGCAATGCGGGCACTTGAGGCCGCTGGTGCCGACCACCTCGAGCATGAGCCTCGGCATCTGAACGTCGCGGGCGGGTCCTGGGGCGCCGTTCAGGTCGCGAACACCTTCAGCCTTCGCAGCACGAACTTCTCGGCCTCCAGGATCGCCATCAGTGCGATGCCGGCCACAATCACGAGCACGCCATCGCCGAGCGACAGGCTTCGCGTGTCGAACAGAGCCTGCATGAACGGTACGTAGGTGAAGGCGAACTGGGCGACGACGAGCGTTCCGAGCGCGTATAGCACCGGCGGCGTTCCGAGCGCGCCCTTCAGGGTGACCGACGAGACGTTCAGGTACCGAACGTTGAAGAGGTAGAAAATCTCGAACACGACGATGAGGTTGACCACGAGGGTGCGGGCCGTCTCGACACCGTCGCCCCGGTGAAGCGCGAGGAAGAACATCCCGAGCGCGCCGAGCGTGAACAGCCCCGACACGAAGGCGATCCGCCAGATCAGGAACGGTGACAGCAACCCCGCACGCGGTGGCCGCGGCGGCCGTTGCATCACGCCGGGCTCGGTCGGCTCGAAGGCGAGCACGAGGCCGAGGGTGACGGTCAGGATCAGGTTGATCCAGAGGATCTGCGCCGGTGACATCGGCATCGCGAAGCCGAACAGGATCGCCGCTATGACCGTCGCGACCTCGCCGCCATTGGTGGGAATGGTCCAGGCAATGACCTTTCGGATGTTGTCGTAGACGGTCCGTCCTTCTCTCACCGCGGCGACGATGGAGGCGAAGTTGTCGTCCGTCAGCACCATTTCCGCCGCCTCCTTGGCGGCCTCCGTGCCCTTGCGCCCCATCGCGACACCCACATCGGCCTGCTTCAGGGCCGGCGCGTCGTTGACGCCGTCGCCGGTCATCGCCACGACCGCGCCCGTCGATTGCAGGGCGCGGACGATGCGCAGCTTGTGCTCCGGGCTGGTGCGCGCGAACACCGCGGCGCGCGCTGCCAGCGCGGGCAGGGCGATATCGTCGGTCCGATCGAGATCGGCCCCGGTCACGACCTCGACGCTGTCGCTCAGCTTCAATTCCCGCGCAATGGCCGCGGCCGTGACGGCGTGATCGCCAGTGATCATCTTGACCGCGATGCCCGCCGAACGACACTCCGCCACGGCGCGCACGGCCTCTTCTCGCGGCGGATCGATGAAGCCCGTCAGCCCGAGGAAGACGAGGCCGTGCTCGAGGTCGGTCCTCGACAGCGGGCGCTCCATCGCCGTGGCGTCCAGCGACTTCATCGCGAAGCCAAGCACGCGCTCGCCTTCGCCGGCCGCCATTGCGATGCGCCGTTCCCAGGTCTCGACGTCGATGCCCGTTCCCTCGCCGCCGGCTTCGCGTTCGCACGCGCCGAGCAGCCATTCCGGCGCGCCCTTAACGAAGATGACGGCATTGCCGGCCGGGGAAACATGGCGAGTGGCCATGAAGCGATGGCGGGCGTCGAACGGTATCTCGTCTTCCCGCGGCCACTCTCGCCGGACATGGTCGGGATCGAGCCCGACCTTCGTAGCGAGGGTGACCAGCGCACCTTCCATCGGGTCACCCGCCACGGTCCAGCGGTCGCCGGCGTGAGTCAGGCTCGCGTCGTTGCAAAGCAGGCCGCAGCGGATGAGCTCCGCCGCCGCTTCGAGCGCGGCGACATCCTCGTCCCCCTCGGCGCTGGCGAGCGTGCCGCCGGGGGCGTAGCCGGCGCCGCCGGCGAACAGGGTGTGGCGACCGGCCATGATGCGGCGCGCCGTCATCTCGTTTCGCGTCAGCGTGCCGGTCTTGTCTGAGCAGATGACGGACGTCGCGCCCAGGGTCTCAACGGCTGGCAGTCGCCTGGTGATGGCATGGCGGGCCGCCATGCGCCGCACGCCGATGGCCAGCGTGATGGTGATGACGGCCGGCAGCCCCTCCGGAACCACGCCGACGGCGAGCGCGACCACGGCGATCAGCGCTTCGGTCCAGTCGTAGTGCCGTACCAGCGTGGCGATGAGGTAGAGCGCCACGGCTGCGGCGATCGCGCTCCAGGTGAAGCGGCGACCGAAATCGTCGATCTGCCGCAGCAACGGCGTCGTCAGGGGCTCCACGCCGGCAATCAGGTCGCTGATGCGGCCGATCTCGGTGCGAGATCCGGTTGCCACCACGATTCCGGTGCCAAGGCCCGCCGCCACCAGCGTTCCCGAGAACGCCATCGAGGAACGGTCGCCAAGCGGGGCGTCTTCGGCAACGGCCCGAACATTCTTCTCGGCGGCGAGCGATTCCCCCGTCAGCATGGCCTCGTCGACCTTCAGCCCGTGAGCCTTGAGAAGACGGATGTCCGCCGGGACCCGGTCGCCGGCCTCGACGAGGACGAGATCGCCGGGGACGAGATCGGCGACCGCGATGGCGACCTGACGGCCGTCGCGCCAGACGCGGGCATGAGGGGCGATCATGTCGCGGATCGCGCTCAGCGCCTTCTCCGCCTTCCCCTCCTGAACGAAGCCGACGACGGCGTTGACGGTGACGACTGCGACGATGACGAAGGCGTCGATGTGGTGGCCGAGATACCAGGCAGCAACCGCCGCACTGAGGAGGAAGTAGATCAGCGTGCTGTTGAACTGGGCGAGGAAGCGCAGCAGCGGCGGGCGTGCCTTGGCCTGAGGCAGCGCGTTCGGCCCGTGAATTGAAAGCCGTCCAGCGGCCTCAGTCGAACTGAGGCCGGCTTCGCTGCCGTCCAGGATTCGAATGGCTTCCGTGGTCGGGAGGGCGTGCCAGCGCAGATCTTCCAGATCGTTCGACCGTTGATTGGTCGCCTTGCTCTGGGTGTAGGACATTCTTGCTGCTCGCTTTGCTATTCGGAGCGGAGGCGATGTTCGGCGCGCGGTCGTCGGCCCGCAACGGCGATCCAGCCGCGTTGCAAGTCTGGCA
>JAEZMP010000004.1 GCA_023442215.1 Pseudomonadota bacterium | reverse complement strand
GAGGAAGGTGTTGACCACCCCGCCGCGTCCGCCCATCAGGCTCGCGCCGCCGATGACGACGGCGGCGATCACGTCGAGTTCCGCGCCGACGCCGACCGTCGCCGAGCCGACCCCCGAGCGCGAGGTGGAGATGATGCCCGCGACGGCAGCGAGCGCACCGGAGATGACGTAGACCGCCATCACATAGCGCGGCACCGCGATGCCGGAAAGCCGCACGGCCTCCTCGTTGGAACCGATCGCCTTCACCAGCCGGCCGAACCGGGTGAAGCCGAGCACGATGCCGGCCACCGCGAACACCGCGAGCATCAGGATCACCGGCATCGGCACGCCCAGCACGAAGCCGGAGCCGAACCGCGTCAGCACCGATCCCGCGTCGCCCACCATCACCGGCTGGCCCTTGGAGATGATGAGCGCGAGGCCGCGGGCGACCGTCATCATCGCGAGCGTCATCACGAACGCCTGCAGCCGCACATAGGCGACGAGGAAGCCCGCGACCGCGCCGCAGGCCGCGCCGGCCAGCACCACCAGCGGCAGCGCCGCGCCCGGCGCCCACTGGGCGATGAACATCGCCGACAGCACGCTGCCCAGCGCCGCGACGGAGCCGACCGATAGGTCGATGCCGCGCGTCAGGATCACGAACAGCATGCCCACCGCCATGATCCCGGTGCCGGAAACCTGCCGCAGCACGTTCATGATGTTGCGTTCGGTCAGGAACGCCGGCGACTGGTAGCTCGCCACCACCACGAGCAGCACGAAGATGAGGAAGGTGCCGTAGCGGCGGAACGCCTCGGTGAGGTTGATCCGGGCTTTCGGGCTGCGGGCATCCGCTGAAACAGCGCTCATGGGGCGATCACCTTGGGTCTTGCGGCTGTCGGGTTCCGGTCCGCCGCCGCCCGGGCGGCGTGAACAGGCTCCGGGCCATGGAATCCGGCGCGGCTTCGTTGGAAGGCGCCTGCGGGCGGCAGGGCAGGCAAGGCGGCGGGCAAGGCGGCAGGCACGGCGGTATTCACCGGGCCACGGCCGGCGCCGCCGTCCGGGCGCCCGAGATCGCGACGGACAGAAGATTCTCTTCGCTGAAGGCGTCCGGCATCAGTTCGCCGCGGATTTCGCCTTCACCCATCACCAGCACCCGGTCGCAAAGGCCGAACAGTTCCTGGTGTTCCGATGAGATGACGATCACCGCGCAGCCGCCTTCGGCGAGTTGATTGATCAGGGCGTAGATCTCCGCCTTGGCGCCGACATCGACGCCGCGCGTCGGCTCGTCGAGGATCACGACGCGCCCGCCGACATGGAACCACTTGGCCAGCACCACCTTCTGCTGATTGCCGCCGGAGAGGCTGGAGACCGGCGCGTCGATGCTGGATGCCTTGAGGCGCAGCGCCTTGGCGAGCCGGTCGACGACGCTGCGCTCCGCGGCCTGGCGGATGAAGCCGAACGGGTTCGTCACCGGCGCCATGTTGGCCATGGTGGCGTTCACGCGGATCGGCAGGTCGAGGATGATGCCCTGGCCCTTGCGGTCCTCGGGCACCAGGCCGATGCCGGCCGCGACCGCGTCGCCAGGCTTGTGGATCGAGACCGGCTTGCCGTCGAGGAAGATCTGCCCGCCGTCGCGGCGGTCGGCCCCGAAGATCAGGCGGGCGACCTCGGTGCGGCCGGACCCGACGAGGCCGCCGAGACCGACCACCTCGCCGGCGCGCACCGAGAAGCTGACATCGCGCACGCGCCGTCCGGCATTGAGCTTCTCGACGCGCAGCACCTCGTCGCCGGTCCGGCGGCCGCCGCGCGCGGCAAACAGCGCGTTGAGCGGCCGGCCGACCATCAGGCGGATGACCTCGTCGAGGCTGCATTCGGCCGGCGTCACCACGTCGACCACCTGACCGTCCTTCATCACCGTCATGCGGTCGGCGATGCGGAACACCTCCTCGAGGCGGTGGGAGATGTAGACCACGCCGACGCCGTCGCGGCGCAGGTCGGCGATGATCTCCAGCAGCCGGTCGGCGTCGCGGGCGGCGAGCACGGCGGTCGGCTCGTCGAACACGATCACCCGGGCGTCGCGCGACAGGGCCTTGGCGATCTCCACCACCTGCTGGTGGGCGACCGCGAGGTCGCCGACGATGGCACCGGGATCGATGTCGAACCCGAGGCGCTCGATCAGCGCCCGGGCGCGCGCCTTCAGCGCCCGCCACGAGATG
The DNA here is from genome assembly GCA_023442215.1 of Pseudomonadota bacterium. GTDB lineage: Bacteria > Pseudomonadota > Alphaproteobacteria > Rhizobiales > Segnochrobactraceae > Pseudoxanthobacter. Next base: position 3,454 of record JAEZMP010000004.1, on the reverse strand, counting down.
CCGGCGGGCAGGTCCTTGAGGAAGATGTTCTCGGCGACGGAAAGGTCGGGCGCCAGCGCCATCTCCTGGTGGATGATGGTGATGCCGCGGGCGATCGCCTCGCGCGGGCGGCGGAACACGACCGGCTCGCCGCCGACCAGCACCTCGCCGCTCGTCGGCAGGAACTCGCCGCCGAGCACGCGCATCAGCGTCGACTTGCCGGCGCCGTTCTCGCCCAGCAGTGCGTGCACCTCTCCGGGCAAGACCGTAAGGTCGGCGCCGCGTAGCGCGTGAACGCCGCCGAACGACTTGGTGATGGCGCGCAGTTCAACCAGTGCCGTCATGTCTGTCGCCTCCGCCCAGGACCCTGAGAAATCGGCCGCGTAAATCGGCCGCAGAAATCGGACCTCAGGAATAGAGCCGGGCACCCGGCGCGCCTGTCGGCGCCGGATGGCCGGATGAAGCCGCGGCGGATGGCCGGAACCACCGCCGCGGCGCGAACGGGAGGGACGGTCAGAACAGCGAGTCGGGCTTGTAGAACTGGTCCACGTTGGCCTTCGTGATCACCGCCGGATCGGTATAGGAGATCTTCGGGAAGCCGGCCGGCAGTTCGCCGCGCAGCGCCTTCACGCCGTACTGGACGCCGAGGCGGCCGATCTCGGTCGGGTTGTTGAGGCCGGTGGCGCCGTACTTGCCTTCCTTGATCATGGCGTAGGCTTCCTTCTGGCCGTCGGCGGCGGCGACCAGCAGCACGTCGGTCTTGCCGGCCTGCTCCAGCGCCTTGGCGGCGCCGAGCACCATGGAGTCGTTCTCGCCCAGCACCACGTTGACGTCCGGATGGGCAGTCAGCAGGTCTTCCATGGCCTTCAGGCCGCCTTCGTGGGTCCAGCCGCCCCAGCCCTGGCCGACGATCTCCACGTCCGCCGAACCGTCCTGGCGAAGCTGGCCCTCGACGAGGCCGCGGATGACGCCGAGGCGGCGCTCCTCGCCGACCACGTTGCCCTTGTCGCCCGAGATCAGGGCGATCTTCATCGGCTTGCCCTTCATCTCATTGGCCAGCCACTCGCCGACGAGCTTGCCGTTGGCGTCGTTGGAGGACTGCACCAGCGTGACGTAGTTGGCCTTCTGGCTGAGCGCGCTGTCGATGACGACGACCTTGACGCCGTCCGCGGCGGCGGCGTTGACGGCGGGCACCAGACCTTCCGGATCGCGCGGGTCGATGATGAGCACGTTGACGCCGCGCGAGACCATGTCCTCCACGTCGCCGATCTGCTTGGCCATGTCGTTCTGGCCGTCGGCGGTCGTGACCTCGCAGCCAAGCTTCTTGGCTTCCTCGGACGCGGCCTGGAGTTGGGCGGCATAATAGGGCGCGGCGAGCGTGAACATGGACACGCCGACGACGCAATCGGCGGCGCGGGCGGCGCCGGCGGAGGCGCCGAGCAGGGTGGCGGCGAGCAGGCAGCCCTTCACGAGGCTGCGGGAACGCGGTGTCGGCATGGTCGGATTCCTCCCGGGGTTGCAGCGTGACGAGGGTCTTTCGCCCTCGGATTTATGTAGCGATATTACCGATGCGCAGCGCACGTCAACGGGATTCGACGCTGCAGCGCACAAAATATCGCCATAATCGACAGCGTTCGCCGGTTACGCTGCTTGCCGCTTGTTCTTTCGCTTCACATTCAGTAGTAAAATTACAGACTGCCAAGGAGAGTGACATGCCCCTGATCGAACCCGCGCGCTGCCAGGTCGATGTCGTGGCCGGCCGCATGGCTGGCGGCACCGGCGCCTATCAGAAGCGCCTTGCCGACCTCGCCGGGCTCTATCTGGACGAGACCGCCTTTGCCGCCCTCGCCGCCGTGCGCGGCGACGAGGTGGTCTACGAAGTCGGCGACTTCCGCCCGAGCGAGAACCCCGGCGACATGATCTTCGGGCTGACCCGCATGAGCCCGGGCAAGGTCGGGGAGGAATATTTTCTCACGCGCGGCCACATCCACGCCCGCGCCGACCGGCCGGAGGTCTATTACGGCCAGGCGGGCCATGGCCTGATGCTGATGGAATCGCCCGCCGGCGACACCCGCATCGTCGAGGTCGGCCCGCAGACCATCTGCTACGTGCCGCCGCGCTGGATCCACCGCTCCGTCAATACCGGCCCGGAGGACTTCGTGATGATGTTCGCCTACCCGGCGGATTCCGGTCAGGACTACGACATCATCGCCCGCTCCGGCGGCATGAAGACCCGCATCTTCGACGATGGCGCCGGTGGCTGGGTCGCCCGCGACAATGCCGATTACCGCCCGCGCAGCGCCGTCGAGATCGCCGCGCTGATGGCGGCCTGAGATCGTGCCGGCCGCAAAGCCGCGGCCGCACATGCCCCTTCCCGGACCTCAAGGCCGGGGATGGCCACCAAGGATGCCACCAAGGGACGCCACCATGACCCATCCGTTCGAAACCATCGCCGCCATCGGTGTCGTACCGGTCATCGCCATCGAATCGGCCGCCGATGCCGTGCCGCTCGCCGACGCGCTGCTCGAAGGCGGCCTGCCGATCGCCGAGATCACGTTCCGCACCGCCGCCGCTGCCGATGTGATCGCCCGCCTTGCGGAGGCACGGCCGGAACTCGTGGTCGGCGCGGGCACCGTGCTCGACACCGCGTCCCTCGCCGCCGCCCGCGCCAGCGGCGCCCGCTTCGGCCTCGCCCCGGGCTACGATCCGGCCGTGGTCGACGCCGCCATTGAGGCCGGCCTTCCCTTCGCGCCCGGCGTGATGACGCCGAGCGAACTGTCGCTCGCGACGGGCAAGGGCGTGCGCGTCGCCAAGTTCTTCCCGGCCGGCACCATCGGCGGCCCGAAGGCGCTCGAGGCGATCGCCGCTCCCTTCGCCCACCTCGGCGTCCGCTTCGTGCCGACCGGCGGCGTCACGCTGGAGACCATGGGCGAGTGGCTGGCGCTCAAGGCCGTCGTCGCCGTCGGGGGCACCTGGATCGCCCGCACGTCGGACATCCGCGAGGGCCGCTTCGCCGACATCACCCGCAACGCCCGCGCCGCCGTCGACAAGGCGCGCGCCCTGATCGAGGCCCGTGGCCGATGATCCCGACCTTCACCCCCGCCACCCGGCCGACCTTCTATTTCATCGGCGTGACCACGGGCAAAAGCTCGATCATGAAGGTGTTCCCCGCCTGGGCAGACACGCTCGGCCTCGGCGACGCCGTGATCGCCGGCATGGATTTCCCGCTCCATGCCGATCCGGCCGCCTACCGCGCCGCCGTGGCGTTCATCAAGGCCGATCCGCTGTCCCTCGGCGCGCTGGTCACCACCCACAAGATCGATCTCTACAAGGCCTGCCGCGACCTGTTCGACGTGGTCGATCCCCACGCCGCCTTCATGGGCGAGACCAGTTGCCTTTCGAAACGCGACGGCCGGCTCGTCTGCCACGCCAAGGACCCGATCTCCTCCGGGCTCGCGCTCGACGGCTTCATCCC
>JAEZMP010000499.1 GCA_023442215.1 Pseudomonadota bacterium | reverse complement strand
CCCTCTGCGATTGCCTGCAACCGTGCCCGGAGGCCTGCCGCCGGGCGCCGCACCACACCTCGTCACCGCCGAAGGCCTCAACGCATGACCGCTCACACCCTCAGAAACGCCCCCAATCTCGACCCGTATTTCATGCCCTTCACTGCCAACCGGCAGTTCAAGGCGGCTCCCCGCCTGATCGCCGGTGCCGAGGGCATGCACTACATCACCGTCGACGGGCGCCGCATCGTCGACGGCAGCGCGGGGCTCTGGTGCGTGAACGCCGGCCACGGCCGCCAGACCATCGCCGACGCGGTGGCCCGGCAGCTCACCACGCTCGACTACGCCCCCTCGTTCCAGATGGGCCATCCGCTGGCGTTCGAGTTCGCCGAACGCCTCGCCGAGCTCGCCCCTCCGGAGCTCGACCGGGTGTTCTTCACCAATTCCGGCTCCGAGTCGGTCGACACCGCGCTGAAGATCGCGCTCGCCTATCACCGGGCCCGCGGCGAGGGCACCCGCACGCGCCTCATCGGCCGTGAGCGCGGCTATCACGGCGTCGGCTTCGGCGGCATCACCGTCGGCGGCATCGTCGGCAACCGCCGGGTGTTCCCGCAGCTCGCGGGCGCCGATCACCTGCGCCACACCCACGATCTCGCCCGCAACGCCTTCACAAAGGGCCAGCCCGAGCACGGCGCGGAACTCGCTGATGATCTGGAGCGGCTGGTCGCGCTCCACGGCGCCGAGACCATCGCCGCCGTGATCGTGGAGCCGATGGCCGGCTCGACCGGCGTGCTGATCTCGCCGAAGGGCTATCTGGAGCGCCTGCGCGCCATCTGCGACAAGCACGGCATCCTGCTGATCTTCGACGAGGTCATCACCGGCTTCGGCCGTCTCGGCACGCCGTTCGCCTCGCAGTTCTTCGGCGTGAAGCCGGATCTCTTCACCACCGCCAAGGGCATCACCAACGGCTCGGTGCCGATGGGCGCGGTGTTCGCGAGCCGGGCGATCTACGACGGCATCATGAAGGGGCCGGAGAACCTCATCGAGTTCGCCCACGGCTACACCTATTCCGGCCATCCGGTGGCGTGCGCCGCGGGCCTCGCGACGCTCGACATCTACGCGGCGGAAGGGCTGCTCACGCGGGCGGCCGAAATGGCGCCTTACTGGGAAGAGGCGCTGCACTCGCTGCGCGGCCTGCCGCACGTGATCGACGTCCGCAATATCGGCCTCGTCGGCGCGGTCGAGCTGGAATCGCGGTCGGGCGCCCCGGGCACCCGCGCCTATGACGTGATGGTGGACTGCTTCGGCCGCGACACGCTGATCCGCGTCACCGGCGACATCATCGCCATGTCGCCGCCGCTGATCGTCGAGCGCAGCCACATCGACACCATCGTGGCGAGCGTCGCGGACGCGCTGAAGCGCATCGCCTGAGGCTCAGCCTCCCGGAAGCTTGTCCCGTCCGGATTTCGTCCGGGCGGGGCGGGCTTTCATGCCATCGGCGGCGGGTTCGCCGCCGGTCGGAAACGGTCGTCCGGTCTGCCGTTTCCCGTGCGTCCGCCGGTCAGGGCTTGAGCGGCGTGTTCTGCGCCTGCTCCAGCCGCTCGGTGTTGTAGACGTCGAGCACGTCCTCGACCGAGCCCGCATGGTGGATGCGGCCTTCGCGCAGCAGGATCGCGCGGTTGCAATATTGCTTCAGCTCCTTCTCCGCGTGGGAGGCGAGCACCAGGATGCCGGCGCCCTCCATCATCTCCTCCAGCCGTCCGCGCGCCTTCGAGGCGAAGCCGGCGTCGCCGACGCTGATCAGTTCGTCGAGCAGCAGGATGTCCGGGCGGGAGATGGTCGAGATCGCGAACGCGAGCCGCAGCACCATGCCGGTCGAGTAGGTGCGCATCGGCAGGTCGAGATAATCGCCGAGTTCGGAGAACGCCGCGATCTCCGGAATGCGGCGCCGGGCCTCCGCGAACGACAGCCCCACGAACGCGCCGCGCAGCACCACGTTCTCGGATCCCGTCAGTTCCGGGTCCATGCCCATGGTGATGTCGAGCAGCGAGGCGACCTTGCCCTTGATCTCCGCGGTGCCGCTCGACGGTTCGTAGGCCCCGGACAGCACACGCAGCAGCGTCGACTTGCCCGCGCCGTTGTGGCCGACGATCGCTAGCCGGTCGCCGGTGCGCAGGCTGAGGTCGATATTGCGCAGCGCCATCACCCTGACGATGCTGTCGTCGTTGGCGACGGCGCCGCCGACGGTGCGCAGCAGGCTGCTCTTCAGCGAGCGGCCGCGGGCGTTGTAGATCGGAATTTCGACGGACGCATCGACGAGGTCGATCGACGGCATGGGTGCTCTCCTCGGAGAGATGAGGCTTGGGGTGCCTTCCGCCGGACGGTTCGGTCCGGCCTGAAGGCACCCGGGAATGGAACGCCAGGGCTTGCCCCACGCGCCGGACCCCAGTGGGTCAGCGCGCGGGCTTTACAGCCAGTAGACGACGCGGGCGCGGAAGCGAGCGAACAGCGGCCACGTCAGCAGGAACAGCACCGCGATGATGACGAAGGCATAGCCGTAGGTCATCAGCTCCGGAACCTGCCCGTGCAGCGGCTCGGTGACGAGGCGCAGGAACGCCCCGACCGGGTTCAGCTCGACCACGAACCGCACCTGGCCGCCCATCTGGTCCGGCCGCCACATCACCGGCGTCACGAAGAACAGCACCTGGATCAGGTTCTGGATGATCTGCGGCAGGTCGCGGAAGCGCGTCGAGAGCAGGCCGAACAGCATGGCGAGCAGGAACCCCGCCACCAGCAGCAGGAGCAGGCCGGGGATGGCGAGCACCACCGTCCACGACGGCACGACCTCGAACAGCAGGAACACGATCGGCAGGATGATGATGTTGTGGCCGAACGCGATCAGGTTCCGCACCAGCAGCCGCAATATGAATACCGTCCTCGGCAGTGCGTCCTGCCGCAGGAAGACCGACGACGACGTGAACGCCGTCGTGCCGTCTGTCATGATCCCCGAGATCAGCGACCAGACGATGTAGTTGATGCTGAGATAGGGGATATATTCATGAATCGGCTGGTGAAACAGGAACGAATACACGAAGCCGATGCCGGCGATGAAGATCGCCATGCTGAAGGTGATCCAGAACTGGCCGAACCGGGATCGCTTGTAGCGCTGGCGAATGTCGCTCACGCCAAGCAGGTACCAGATCTGCCAGCGCCGAATGCCGTTGATGAAGTCGGCATTGGCCAGGCGCCAGTCTCGGGAGGTGGGTATCAGGGACATCTATGGGACGCTCGCATCGCCGCCGGGACGAAAGGGCAGGGCCGGCATGGCTCTCTACCGAGAGGGGATCGATAAGAAAACGGTCTTTTTTGCAGTCGGGCTTGCGGGCTGCGTGCGAAAGCGGCGCGCACGGTCGATCCCGGCGCCACAAGCGCGCCGCCGCGGCACGCCACCGGCCGGGCCTGCGGGGCGCTGCAAGTCTGTTGCGACACATGTCCGATGATTTCGGGCGGTCTCTTCTCGAAAGGGGGCGCCCGGCCCACCGCACAGCTCCGTCGACACCTTATCGACCCCGTTACCCGTTCCTCGCGACCGCCGCCGGCTGCCGGCAGGAGCGGACCGGCTGCCGGATTGGCAAGGTGACAGCGCCGCCGAAGACTGTTAGCCAGAGACGTGTCTACCGGGTCCGGCCGGGGCGGTCAACGCGACCGCTGCCGGCGCGCGGGCGTTGCGGCGCTCCCCGGTTTCTTCGCGGAGAGGTTTTGTAGCATGGACGTGCGCGAGTTCGAGATTCCGGGCGTCAAGCTCGTGATTCCGAAGCGCTTCGGCGATCATCGCGGGTTTTTCTCCGAAACGTGGAGCGACCGCGCCTTCCGCCAGCAGGTGGCCGATATCGGGTTCGTCCAGGACAACCACTCGCTGTCCGCCCAGAAGGGCACACTGCGCGGCCTGCATTTCCAGAAGCCGCCGAGCGCCCAGGGCAAGCTCGTCCGCGTCGTGCGTGGCGCGGTGTTCGATGTCGCGGTCGACATCCGTCACGGCTCGCCCACCTTCGGGCGCCACGTCTCGGTGGTACTCGATGCCCGCGAGGGCGCCCAGCTCTGGGTCCCGCCCGGCTTCCTGCACGGCTTCTGCACGTTGGAAGACGACACCGAGTTCCTTTATAAAGTGACCGGCTATTACAGCGCCGCCGACGATGCCGGCGTGGCGTGGGACGATCCCGATCTCGGCATCGACTGGCCGGTGGACGAGGCGACCGCGGTGCTCTCCGACAAGGACAGGAAGCACCCGCGGCTGAGGGACCTGCCGCCGATCTTCGCCTACGAGGCGTGATCCCGGCGGCGCGGCCCCGCTTGCGGGAACGTGCGGCGGGTCGAACGAACATGATGCCGCGCAGGGGCGCGGCAAGAGAAACAAGACGCGGCGCGGCGCGCGGCAAGATGAGCAAGACGCCGCGCCGGTGCGCGGCGCGGGGCGGACGGTCGCATTTTTGCGCCGGAATGCCCCGGCACTGGCATTCGAGCGGCTCCCTTCGATCGGGCGATCTTCCTCCGGTCGGGCGCGCTCCAGACTGGATGGCGATCGAAGATGCGTATTCTGGTGACCGGCGGGGCGGGATTCATCGGGTCGGCGGTCTGCCGCCACCTCGTCCGCGACACGCCGCACGAGGTGGTCAATGTCGACAAGCTCACCTACGCGGGCAACGTCGCCTCGCTGAAGGCCATCGACAACGATCCCCGCTATCACTTCCATCGCGCCGATATCTGCGACCAGGCGGCGATGCGGCGCATCTTCGACGAGGTCCAGCCGGACGCCGTGATGCACCTCGCGGCCGAGAGCCACGTCGACCGCTCGATCTCCGGCTCGCGCGCGTTCATCGAGACCAACGTCCTCGGCACCCACGTCATGCTGGAGGAGGCCCGCCGCCGCTGGAACGGGCTGGAGGGCGAGGCGAAGGCCGCGTTCCGCTTCCTGCACATCTCCACCGACGAGGTCTACGGCTCGCTCGGCGCCGACGGGCTGTTCACCGAGGAAACCCCCTACGATCCGTCCTCGCCCTATTCGGCGTCCAAGGCGGCGTCGGACCATCTCGCCATCGCCTGGAACCGCACCTACGGGCTGCCGGTCGTCGTCTCCAACTGCTCCAACAATTACGGCCCCTACCACTTCCCCGAAAAGCTCATCCCCCTCGTCATCCTGAACGCGCTCGAAGGCAAGCCGCTGCCGGTCTATGGCGACGGCTCGAACGTGCGCGACTGGCTCTATGTCGAGGATCACGCCCGGGCGCTCGTCACCATCCTGACGCGCGGGCGGCCGGGTGAGACCTACAATGTCGGCGGCCGCAACGAGCGCTCCAACCTTGAGGTCGTCCACGCGATCTGCGACGCGCTCGACCGGCTGGTGCCGGCCGACCGGCCGCGCCGCGAGCTCATCACCTTCGTCGCAGACCGCCCCGGCCACGACCGGCGCTACGCCATCGACGCCACCAAGCTCGAGACCGAACTCGGCTGGCACGCCGAGGAGACCTTCGACACCGGCCTCGTGAAGACGGTGCGCTGGTATCTCGAGAACGACTGGTGGTGGCGCCCGCTGCGCGAGCGCGTCTATGGCGGCGAACGCCTCGGCCTCGTCGCCGACAAGGCGGAGGCGGGGGCTTGAGCGGGTCGTCGTCTCCCCTGCGCCTCGCCGTCACCGGCCGCGAGGGCCAGGTCGTGCGCGCGCTGATCGAGGCGGCGCCCGCGGCCGGCGTCACGGTCATTCCCCTCGGCCGGCCCGATCTCGACCTCGAAAACCCGGCCTCGGTTGCCGCCGCGATCGCCGCCGCGCGGCCGGATGCGGTCGTCAACGCCGCCGCCTACACCGCCGTCGATCAGGCGGAGAAGGAGCCGGAGCGGGCGTTCGCCATCAACGCCGGCGGTGCCGGCGCGGTCGCCGCCGCTGCCGCCGGCCTCGGCGTGCCCGTCCTCCAGATCTCCACCGACTACGTGTTCGACGGCACCAAGCCCGCGCCTTATGTCGAGGACGATCCGGTCGGCCCGACCGGGGTCTACGGCGCCTCCAAGCTCGCGGGCGAGCAGGCGGTCGCCGCCGCCACTGCGAACCACGCCGTGCTCAGGACCGCCTGGGTCTATGCGCCCTACGGCAAGAACTTCGTGCGCACCATGCTGGCGCTCGGCGCCACCCGCGACGAACTCCGCGTCGTCGCCGACCAGCGTGGCTGCCCGACCTATGCCCCCGACATCGCCGCCGCCGTGATCGCCGTCGCGCGCAATCTCGTGGCGCGGCCGGACGAGGCGGATCTGCGCGGCGTGTTCCACATGGCCGGATCGGCCGAGACCGACTGGGCGTCGTTCGCCGAGGCGATCTTCGCGCTTTCGGCGGCCCGCGGCGGCCGCGTGCCCGCGGTGGTCCGCATCGGCACGGCCGATTACCCGACCCCGGCGCGCCGCCCGGCCAATTCCCGCCTCGATTGCGGCCGGCTCGCCCGGCTCCACGGCGTGCGCCTGCCGCCGTGGCAGGCGTCGCTCGCGACCTGCCTCGACCGGCTTCTTGTAGCGACGTGATCCCGCCCATGCCGTGACCGGCCGGTGGCACGGCCAGTCCGTGCGCCGGACGGTGCCATCAGACTGAACGCGCCCGCCGGCGGGCGGATTTCCGGCCCGGAAGACTTCGGAGAACACCCCATGAAAGGCATCATCCTCGCCGGCGGCAGCGGAACGCGCCTGCATCCGCTGACGCTCGTGACCTCCAAGCAATTGATGCCGGTCTACGACAAGCCGATGATCTACTATCCGCTCTGCGTGCTCATGCGGGCGGGGATCACCGAGATCCTGATCATCTCGACGCCCCACGACCTGCCGCAGTTCCAGCGCCTTCTCGGCGACGGCAGCCAGTGGGGGCTATCGTTCTCCTATGCCGAGCAGCCGAGCCCGGACGGGCTCGCCCAGGCCTTCGTCATCGGCGCGGATTTCGTGCAGGGCGGCTCGTCGGCGCTCATCCTCGGCGACAACATCTTCTACGGCCACGGCCTGCCGCAGCTCCTGCAGCCGGCGAGCACGCGTCCGGTCGGCGCCACCGTGTTCGCCTATTATGTCAACGATCCCGAGCGCTACGGCATCGTCGAGTTCGACAAGTCCGGTCAGGCGCTCTCGATCGAGGAGAAGCCGGCCCGGCCGCGCTCCAACTGGGCGGTCACCGGGCTCTATTTCTACGACCAGCAGGTGGTCGACATCGCCGCCAACCTCAAGCCGTCGCCCCGCGGCGAGCTCGAGATCACCGACGTCAACCGCGCCTATCTCGAACGTGGCCAGCTTCACGTCGAGAAGATGGGGCGCGGCTATGCGTGGCTCGACACCGGCACCCATGACAGCCTCGTCGACGCCGCCACCTTCGTGCGCACGCTGGAGAAGCGCCAGGGCCTGCGCATTTCGAGCCCCGAGGAGGTCGCGTTCTCCATGGGCCTGATCGATCGCGAGCGGCTGCTCCAGCTCGGGCAGAAGCTCGGCAAGAGCGACTACGGCAAATATCTCATCCGCAGCGCCGAAGAGGCGGTCTGAGAGGCCGTCGTCCGACCGGCGCGCGACCGCTCGCGCGCCGATGCTCCCGCTTGGACGCGGCCTCCCGGCGAGGGCACGCCCGTCAGAGCTGCGCGGACACCCAGCGCGCCGCCTGTTCCATCTGGTCGCCCGACGCGAAGGCGCGCTCGGCGATCTCGCGCGCCGGATCGCCGGTCTTCTCGCCGCTGTCCTGCCGAAGCGCCGCCTCGGTCGCGTGCGACAGCGCCGCCGCGAGGTCGTGAGCCGAGGGGCCCGGCGCCACCGCGAATGCGGCCCC
>JAEZMP010000491.1 GCA_023442215.1 Pseudomonadota bacterium | reverse complement strand
GCATTGTCGAAAGCGGTGAGGGCCGAATCGAGGCCCTGCGCCGCCCGTCCGCTTTTCGGATTGGCGAGAAGGAGGATCGAGCGCGGCGGTTCTGCCATGTGGCGGGCTACCGGTCCGGAGAACGGGCCGCGCCTGCGCCGGCGGCCTGAGGCGTTTCGCCCGAAATTGGCGTATCGCTCACGTGTGGCGTCGCGCGCGTATTTTCCAGTGCCGCACAGCACTTTCCGTCCGCCGGACGCATCCGTCCGGCGGGAGGGCGCCGGTCCGGCGCGCGGTCAGGCGACGAACTGGCCGTGGCAGTGCTTGAACTTCCGGCCCGATCCGCACGGGCAGGGCTCGTTGCGGCCGACCCGGCCCCACGTCGCCGGATCCGAGGGGTTGCGGTCCGCAGCCGGCGCCGGCTGGAATGCGGCTGCCGCTTCGACGAACTCGTTCTCCCCGGTCACCGGGTCCTCGTGCTCGGCGATGGCGGTCGCAAGCGTCGCTTCCTCGGAGAGTTGCGGCGGGGTCTGCACCAGTTCGACGCGGGCGAGCTGGCCGGTGACCTGCTGGCGCAGGTGGGCGAGCATCGCCTCGAACAGCGTGAACGCCTCGGACTTGTACTCGTTCAAGGGATCGCGCTGGGCATAGCCGCGCAGGTGGATCGCCGAGCGCAGATGGTCGAGGGTCGACAGGTGCTCGCGCCACAGATGGTCGAGGGTCTGCAGCAGCACCGCCTTCTCGACCTGGCGCATGATCGGCTCGCCGTACTGGGCGACCTTGCGTGCGGCGGCCTCGTCGGCCGCGGTCTTCAGGCGCTCGCGCACCTCCTGATCGGCGATGCCCTCTTCACGGGCCCACTCGACGACCGGAAGGTCAAGATTGAAGTAGACCCGCACGTCGTCCTGAAGGTCCTGGGAATTCCACTGCTCGGGATAGGCGCGCTCAGGGATATGCTTGGCGACGAGCTCGTCCACCACGACGTGGCGCATCTCGGCGACGGTATCGGCGACGTTGTCGGCGCTCATCAGATCGATACGCTGCTCGAACACGACCTTGCGCTGGTCGTTCATCACGTCGTCGTATTTCAGGATGTTCTTGCGGACGTCGAAGTTGCGGGCCTCGACCTTCTGCTGTGCCTTCTCCAGTGCCCTGTTGATCCAGGGATGGACGATGGCCTCGCCTTCCTTGAGGCCGAGGCGCTGCAGCATGCCGTCCATGCGGTCGGACCCGAAGATGCGCATCAGGTCGTCCTGCAGGGACAGGAAGAAATGGGAGTGGCCGGGATCGCCCTGGCGGCCCGAGCGGCCGCGCAGCTGGTTGTCGATGCGGCGGCTCTCGTGGCGCTCGGTACCGATGACGTAGAGGCCGCCGGCGGCAAGCGCCTGCTCCTTCAGCCGGGCGATGTCGGCGCGGATCTCGGCGACGCGCGCCTCCTTCTCCGGGCCGTCCTCGATGTCGGCGAGCTCGCGGGCGACACGCATCTCGAGATTGCCGCCGAGCTGGATGTCGGTACCGCGGCCGGCCATGTTGGTGGCGATCGTCACCGCGCCGGGCACGCCGGCCTGGGCGATGATGTAGGCTTCCTGCTCGTGATAGCGGGCGTTCAGCACCTGGAACACGAAATCGTCGGGCGCCGGCGGGCGGCCGTCGAACGGCTCGGACAGGTCGCGCTGGCGGAAGCCCGCCTTGCGCAGGTCGGCGGCGAGCTGCTCCGACTTCTCGATCGACGTGGTGCCGACGAGAACGGGCTGGCCGCGCTTCTTGCAGTCCAGCACGACTTCGACCACGGCGTGGTTCTTCTCCGCAACGGTGCGGTAGACCTCGTCATCGTCGTCGATGCGCTTCACCGGCAGATTCGTCGGGATCTCGACCACCTCGAGGCCGTAGATGTCGAGGAACTCGTTGGCTTCCGTCGCGGCCGTGCCCGTCATGCCGGCGAGCTTGCCGTACATGCGGAAATAGTTCTGGAAGGTGATCGAGGCGAGCGTCTGGTTCTCGGGCTGGATCTGGACGCGTTCCTTCGCCTCCAGCGCTTGGTGCAGGCCGTCGGAATAGCGCCGGCCCGGCATCATGCGGCCGGTGAACTCGTCGATGATCACGACCTCGCCGTTGCGCACGATGTAGTCGCGGTCGCGCTGGAACAGCTTGTGGGCCCGAACCGCCTGCTGCAGGTGGTGCACCACGGAGACGTTCTCGATGTCGTAGAGCGAGCCACCCTTGAGGAGGCCGGCTTCGCTCAGCCAGACTTCCAGGCGCTCGTTGCCGGATTCGGTGAACGACGCGGTGCGCTGCTTCTCGTCGACCTCGTAGTCGTCGGCTTCGAGGCGGGGAATGAAGGCGTCGATGGTGTTGTAGAAGTCCGAGCGGTCGTCGAGCGGGCCGGAGATGATGAGGGGCGTGCGCGCCTCGTCGATCAGGATCGAGTCCACCTCGTCGACGATGGCGAAGCCGTGGCCGCGCTGGACCATCGAGCCGCGCTCGTACTTCATGTTGTCGCGCAGATAGTCGAAGCCGAACTCGTTGTTGGTGCCGTAGGTGATGTCGGAGGCGTAGGAGGCGCGGCGCTCGGCATCGTTGAGGCCGTGGACGATGATGCCGGTCGACAGCCCCAGGAACCCGTAGACCCGCGACATCCACTCCGCGTCGCGGCGGGCGAGATAGTCATTGACGGTGACGACGTGGACGCCGTTGCCGGACAGCGCGTTCAGGTAGGTCGGCAGCGTCGCGACCAGCGTCTTGCCTTCGCCGGTGCGCATCTCGGCGATCTTGCCGTCGTGCAGCACCATGCCGCCGATGAGCTGAACGTCGAAATGGCGCTGCCCCATCGCGCGGCGTGACGCCTCGCGCACGGTGGCGAACGCGGGAATCAGGAGATCGTCCAGGCTGCGCCCGTTGGCGACTTCCTGGCGGAAGGTGTCGGTCCGCTGGCGCAGGGCGTCGTCGGAGAGTGCCTTCAATTCGGCTTCGAGAGATCCGATCGCGGCGATACGGGCGCGGTAGCCCTTCACCTTTCGATCGTTCGACGACCCGAAAATCTTGCGGGCGAGGGCGCCGAGACCGGCCATGTGCAACTTTCCTCTCGGAACAGATCGAGGAGGGCTCGCCGCCCGTCTCCGGTTTGCGATCCCTGCGGCGGGTTGCCGTTGCCCCGAATGCCGCTTCGATCATGACGTCATTATGATCTTGAAGACGGCAACTGGGGCGAGAAGGCGGCCGGCCGAGGATCGGATGGTCGGCACCCGGGCGGACGCACGCCATCGCAGCCGCGCTCGCGCACGGTCCGGCCCGCCGCGAGACATAAGAACGGGGTCCGTGGTTGTCAACGCTGCGGCTTTCGGACAAAGTGCGCGCGCACCCGGCACCGGGGGCCCGACAGGGCCGCCGCGGCGTGTTCTGCGTGATGACGGCACGGCGCCGGCGGCGGGAAATCGGGCTCGCAGCAGGGGAGAACGGCCGGGTTCGCGCGGGAGATGCGGCCGCGATGCGCGTTCCGACGGACCGCAGGCGCGGAGATCGCCGGCGCGACGGCTCCCCGCCGCCCGCCGGACCCCCGGAGTGCCGGCGGAAACATTGCCGAATTGTAACGTCGTCGGCACGGAAACGTCCAGATTTCGCCGAAGTCGGGTGGAAATCCTGCCCGCGCCAAGGCTTCAGGGGCCGGTCCGGCCGGGTGCAACGCCCGGCCTCAAAGCCCTGGAGCGGGCGATCGGCGGGGCGGGATCGGGCGATCCGGCGTCGATGGAAGCCTTCTTGCGGCGGTGCGCTGTTCTCGGCGCTCCGTACCGCGGAAAAACCGAAGCGGGCGTCTTGCCCGTCCAATCAACGGCGGGCGGCGACGCCGCCCTGTGGAGCCGGAACTCATGTCCTTCACCCCCTCCTTCCGTGATGCCGTCCGTTCGATGGCGGCCGCACTGCTCGTGACGACGACTCTCGGCGCCGCAGTTCCCGCGCTCGCCCAGTCCGAGACGCCGGCTCCCGCTGCCGCCGCCGAGAAGAAGAGCCCGGACACGGTGGTCGCCACCGTCAACGGTGCCAAGATCACCGAGGCCGACCTCGGCTTCGTCTCCGAGGACTTCGCCGACCAGCTGTCGCGCGTTCCCGAGGCCGATCGCCGTCACGTGCTGACCGACGTCCTGATCGACATGCAACTGATCGCCCAGGCGGGCCAGAAGGCCGGCATCGACAAGACCGATGCCTTCCAGCAGCGGATCGACTACCTGCGCACCCGCGCGCTTCGCAACGCCTACATCAGCGAGGACGTCTCCAACTCGGTGACCGACGCCGAGGTGAAGGCGCGTTACGACGCCGAGATCGCCAAGCTGCCGAAGCAGCAGGAGATCCACGCCCGCCACATCCTGGTGAAGACCAAGGCCGAGGCCGAGGAGATCATCAAGGAGCTGAAGAAGGGCGCCGACTTCGCGACCCTCGCGAAGGAGAAGTCGGTCGACACCGGTTCGGGCAAGCAGGGCGGCGACCTCGGCTACTTCGTCGAGGGCCAGATGGTGAAGCCGTTCGAGCAGGCGGCCGTCGCGCTGCAGGTCGGCAAGATCACCGACCAGCCGGTGGAGACCGAGTTCGGCTGGCACGTGATCAAGGTCGAGGACAAGCGCGAGAAGGCGCCGCCCTCGTTCGACGAGGTGAAGGGCCAGATCCACGAACTGCTCCTGCGCGAGAAGTTCGAGACCGTGCTCGCCGATCTCAAGAAGAACGCCAAGATCGACATCATCGACGCCAGCGCGAAGCCGCCGGCCGCCCCGGCCGCTCCGGCGACCCCGGCGCAGTGATGATTTGGCCCGCGGCGGGACATCCCGTCGCGGGCCTTTGCTTTGGCGGCCGGCTCCGATGTTCCTCGTCATCCTGACCTACAAGGTCGCCTTCGCGGAGATCGAGCCGCACCTGGCGGCGCACATGGCCTTCGTCGACCGGGGCTTCGCCGACGGCACCTTCGTGCTGTCGGGCCGCAAGGTGCCGCGGACAGGCGGGGTGATCTTCGCCCGTGCCGCGAGCGAAGCGGACCTTCGGGACATCCTTGCGTCCGATCCCTTCCTGCAGTTCGATCTGGTCGAGGTGGAGATCGTCGCCTTCGCGCCGACGCGCGCGGCGGAAGGCCTCGCAGCGCTTCTCGACGGTTGAGCCACCCGCCCGCCTTACGTTGTGCGCCCTGCGGTCGGAACGCCTCCGATCGGCGGCAGACATGATCCAGCGACCGCATTCGAGACCGCCATGCGCCTCTATCGTTTTCTGACAGGCCCCGACGACGCCAGCTTCTGCAAGCGCGTCAGCGCTGCGCTGAACAAGGGCTGGGAACTCCAGGGCTCGCCTTCACTGACCTTCGACGCCGCCAAGGGCCGCGTGATCTGCGGCCAGGCGATTGTGAAGGAGGTCGAGGGCGTGGATTACAGCGACGACATCACGCTCTCGGACTACTGAGCCGGGAAAAGACCGGCCTTTTCATCCCGTTGCCTGCGGCGCGGACGGGGCTTGCGAACGCGCCGGCCTTGGGGCAAACGGGAGCCGTCCCGCCGGAGGCTCACATGGCCGTTAGCGCCCACATCTCTCCCTTCGCCCCGTCCGTCTTCCCGGACGTTCCGCCGGTCGCCGGCATGCGCTTCGCCACCGCCGAGGCGGGCATCAAATATCGCGGCCGCACCGACGTGCTGTTCGCGGTGTTCGATCCCGGCACCACGGTCGCCGGCGTGCTCACCACCACGCGCTGCCCGTCTGCGCCGGTGGAATGGTGCCGGGCCAACCTGCCGGCCGGCAAGGCGCGCGCGCTTCTGGTGAATTCAGGCAACGCCAACGCCTTCACCGGCCTCAAGGGCCGCGAGACGGTGCAGCTTTCCGCCGAGGCGGCCGCGGCCGTGGTCGGGTGCGCGCCGGAGGAGGTGTTCCTCGCCTCCACGGGCGTGATCGGCGAACCGCTCGATCCCGCCAAGTTCTCCGCCGTGCTGTCCGATACCGCCGCGCGCGTCGCCCCCGGTCCGTGGATCGATGCCGCCCGTGCGATCATGACCACGGATACCTTCCCCAAGGTCGCCAGCCGCACGCTGAAGATCGACGGCGAGACGATCACGATCAACGGCATCGCCAAGGGCGCGGGCATGATCGCCCCGAACATGGCGACCATGCTGTCGTTCATTGCGACCGACGCTCCGATCGCCGCGCCGGTGCTGCAGTCGCTGATCGCGCGGGCGGCGGACGGCTCGTTCAACGCCATCACCATCGACGGCGATACCTCTACCTCCGACACGCTGCTGATGTTCGCGACCGGCAAGGCGCCGATCGCCCCGATCACCGCGGCGACCGACCGTCGCCTGGCCGGCTTCCGGCGCGCGCTCACGTCGCTTTCGCTCGAACTCGCCCACCTCGTGGCGAAGGACGGCGAGGGACTGACGAAGTTCGTGGCGGTGACGGTCGAGGGCGCGACCTCGGCGAAGTCGGCCAAGAAGATCGCGTTCTCCATCGCCAACTCGCCGCTGGTGAAGACCGCCTGCGCCGGCGAGGATGCCAACTGGGGCCGCATCGTGATGGCGGTCGGCAAGGCCGGCGAACCGGCGGAGCGAGACCGGCTCGCGATCTGGTTCGGCGACGTGCGCG
This sequence comes from Pseudomonadota bacterium, assembly GCA_023442215.1. GTDB lineage: Bacteria > Pseudomonadota > Alphaproteobacteria > Rhizobiales > Segnochrobactraceae > Pseudoxanthobacter. The sequence continues at coordinate 738 of JAEZMP010000491.1, read as the reverse complement.
TCGCCGTCGACGGCGCCCGCGATCCGGACTATTCGGAGGAGGCCGCCTCCGCGGTGATGAAGCGCCCGGAGATCGCCATCCGCGTCGACCTCGGCCTCGGTCGCGGCAAGGCGACGGTGTGGACCTGCGATCTCACCAAGGAATATGTCGCCATCAACGGCGACTATCGCAGCTGAACCCTGCAGGACGCGCGCCGGCGTGGCCGGCGGGCGTCCGCGGCAGTCGGAGGGCGACGATGGACGGAAGTGCGCCGGCATCCGCCGCGATCGATCCGGCCCTCGTGCGCCGGCTCGAAGACGCGACGATCAATTCCTGGCCGTCGCGCCATCTGGTCGTCGACGGCGCATGGATGCTGCGTCTCACGCCGGGTCACCCCTCCAAGCGGGCGAATGCGCTTTCGGTGCTCGATCCGGCCGACGATGCCCGCGTCGCCGAGCGGCTCGCGGCGATGTTCGGTCATTGCGAGCGGCTCGGTGCGCCGCCCCTCGCGCGATGGACGCCGCTGATGCCGCCCGCAGTCGAGGCGGAACTGCGGCCCAGGGGTTTCGCGCCGTTCGATCATACGCGGGTGCTGCGGCTTCCGCTCGACAGGCCTGGTGTCGCCGAAGCCGGGCCGGCGACGGATCTTCTGACCGATCCGCCGGGGAAGCGGTCAGGCTGGGCCGACATCGTCGTCGCGCTCGGCGGCGAGGACGCCCGCTTTCGCGACCTGCTCGCGGGAATCTTCGACCGTATCGT
>JAEZMP010000473.1 GCA_023442215.1 Pseudomonadota bacterium | reverse complement strand
GCGCAGGACCTTCAGGCTGCGGTCGCGGCCGACATGCACGAAATCATCGGGCGGCTGCCGGCCGTCATCCGCTACACCCCGGCGCGGCCGGTATCGAGCTGGCTGATAGCGCAGCACTACGCGGGCGATGACGTGACGGCGGTGGTCGACATGGTGGTGGACATTCATCGCCGAAACCGCCTGCCGCACGCCGGCCGGGCTGGCGCCGGCGGGCCGGTGGAGGTGCTGGCGTCATGATGATGCTGCCGGCAGCGACATCGACGCGCGGCCTGACGCTGGAGATCGGCGGCAGCGTCTGGGACGAGTGGTCGGCGGTGGAGTTGACCCGGGACCTCGACGATATCTCTGGGTCTTTCACCCTGACGCTGCGGGACGCCGCGCGCTCGGCGGCGACGTGGGCGGCGGCATCGGCCGCGCAGATCGGCGCGGCGGCGGACGCGGGCGCGGCGGTGACGATCTCGATCCGCGGGACGCCGCAGCTCGTGGGCTGGGTGGACGAGGTGGCATCCACCGTCCAGGACGGATGGGTAAGCTTATCCGTGAGCGGCCGCGACAAGACTGGCGACCTGGTCGACTGCGCGGCCAGCGTCGACGGGCCGTTTGAGTATCGCGGGTTGACGCTTGCTCAGGCCATCGCCCGGGTGGTGAAGCCGTTCGGGCTCGCCGTTCGTGACGATGTCGGGCTGAAGACGAAGCACGACAAGCTTTCGATCGACGTGGGCGAAACCGCGATGTCGGCGATCGAAAAATGGGCGCGACAGGAGGGCGTGCTGATCACGTCGGACGGCGTCGGCGCGCTGTTGATCACGCGATCCGGCGCGACGCGGATGCAGACGGCGGCGCTGTCGCTGCCGGGTAACGTGGCCGGCCAGACCTGGCGGCGGAGCTTTCGCGACCGCTATCGCGACTACCATGTCAAGGGGCAGGCCGGCCGGGCCGGCGGCGCGCGGGCGGCGACACCCGGGCTCGACGCGACGGCCGAGCCGCTGCCGGCCGGCAACCAGTCCGCCAAGATCGCGGCGCAGCCGAGCCGGGAAACGCGCGGCACGGAAATCCGGGGCGACGCGCGCGACGAAGAGGTGCGGCGCTATCGCCCCCTCGTCATGATGGCGCGAACCGACGCCACGGCGCCGGGCGCCAAGACGCAGGCGGAATGGGCGATGCGGACGGCGCGGGCCAAGAGCGAGGATCTGATGCACACGGTGCACGGCTGGCCGGCGGAGCCGTGGCGGCTCAACAGCCTCGTGCCGGTGTCGGACGACTACGCCGGGGTGACGGCGGATCGGCTGATCGCGGGGATGCGCTATGTCTATGGAGACAGTCAGCCCGAGGCGGTGGAATTGCGGCTCGTCAGCCCGGAGGCTTACGATCTGGAGCCCGTCGGTGAGCGGCGGGTGAACCGGAAGGGCAAGGGCAAGAAAGTGACCGGGCCGCTCGACAGCACCGCGGAGAACTTGCCGTCATGATGGATCGCGAAACCGCGCATCAGCTTCGGGGTATGGTTTCGCGCGGGGTGCTGCGGGCGGCCAACGACGGCGGCGAGGTGCAGACGGCGGACGTGTCCGTCTGGCAGGGCGTGGTGCGCACCGATGTCGAGGTGATGCAGCCGTTCGGCTTCGCCTCTGTGGCGCCCCCGGGCGGCACGGTGATCCTGCTCGCGGTCGGCGCCGATCAAGGCGATGTCGTCGCTATCCCCGTTGGATCGCCAGCGTTCAGGCTCGGCAATCTATCGGTCGGCGACACGGCGGTGTACGGGCTGGACGGATCGAGGATGGTGATGTCTGCCGATGGGCGGATCGCTGTCACGGCGACCGCATCCGTGACCATCAAGACGCCGAGTTTCGAAGCGGAGCTTTCGGGCGACCTGTGGCGCCTCAAGCGCACGGACGGCAGTGAGGCGCGGATCGTGGCGGACGCCGACCATCTCAAGATGCGGCGCAAGGATGAGTGGATCGTCATCAGCGATGCCGGGCTGATCGTCTCGCGCCCGCCGGTTGTCGGCCCGGACCCGCACCCCGACAAGTGACCCTGCATTTGCAGGGGTGAACAGGCCTCGCGCGCGCGCGGATGATGCGCGCCATGGCCGGTTATCTCGATCTCGCGCTCAGCTACGACGCCGCGTCCCGCACCGCCGATCTGACGCTCGGGACGGATGGCGATGTCGTGCTCGATCTGACGCCCGTCACGCCGATGCTGATGTCGATCGGGCTCGACCGGCGCGCGCGTACCGACGACGAACTGCCGGGCGGCGTGACGGAACTCAACCGGCCGGGCTCTATCGCCGGCGACCGACGCGGCTGGTGCGGCGACGCGCTGGATGCCCGCGGGCGCCGCGCCGGGTGCCGGCTGTGGCTGCTCGAACGCGCCAAGAGCACCGACCTGACCCGCCTCGCCGCCGAGGCCTATCTCGCCGAAGGGTTGGGCTGGGCCGGCGAGGAGCTGGATGCGCCGGCAGACATCGTCGTCGAGTGGCAGGCGCGCGAGCGGCTCGCGTACCGCATCCGCGTCGATGGCCACGAAATCGCGGGGCGCGTCTGATGCCGTTCCCGATCTCCACGCCCGCCGAAATCCTCGTCCGAGCGGAAGGCCGCACCGAGACGGCGCTGGCGGCGCTTGCGGAGGCGCGCGGCATCGAGACAACGCCGGCGGCGATCTCGCGCGCGGTGCGCAGCCCGCGCGGCGTGATCGCGATGCTGTTGCGCACCTCCGCGATGCAAGCCTACGAGGGGCACCTGCATCTCGGGTGGTGGGGTGATCAATATTTTCCGGATCGAGCGGAAACCGCGCAGCTTGAGCGGCACGCCGCGATCTGGGGGCTGACGCGCCGGCCGGCGACGCGGGCGCTCGGCATGGTGATCGTCACGGGTGCGCCGGACACGCCGGTGCCGGCCGGGCTCCAGCTCGCGGGCGATGCACTCTACGAGACGACAGCCTCGGCGGTGATCGGCGTCAGCAACACGGCGACGCTGCCCGTGCGCGCGCTCG
>JAEZMP010000459.1 GCA_023442215.1 Pseudomonadota bacterium | reverse complement strand
CGCGAGCGGCTGGTGCTGCTCGACATCCGCCTGCCGCGCACGGTGCTCGGTCTGCTCGTCGGCAGCGCGCTCGCCGTCACCGGCGCGATGATGCAGGGCCTGTTCCGCAATCCACTTGCCGATCCCGGCCTCGTCGGCGCCTCGTCGGGGGCTGGGCTCGCCGCTGTCGCCGTGATCGCGCTCGGCGGCGGGCTGCTCGCGCCGGTGGTCGGCTTCCTCGGCAACGAGGCCGTGCCGATCGCCGCCGTGGTCGGTGCGTTCGGATCGACGATGCTGCTCTATTCGCTCTCGACGCGGGAGCGGCAGACATCGGTCGCGACGCTCCTGCTTGCCGGCGTCGCCATCGGTGCCTTCGCCGGCGCCCTGTCGGGCCTGATCGTGTTCAAGGCCGACGATCGCGCGCTGCGCGACATCACCTTCTGGACCCTCGGCAGCCTTGGCGGCGCGACGTGGCCGAAGATCGCGGCGGCGCTGCCGTTCTTCATCGTCGCCGCGGTTGCCGCGCCGCTGGTGGCGCGGCCGCTCAATGCGCTGCTGCTCGGAGAGGCGGAGGCCGTGCATCTCGGCGTCGCCATCGAGCGGGCGAAGAAGATCGCCATCGTCGCGGCCGCCTGTGCAGTCGGGGCGTCGGTTGCACTGTCGGGCGTGATCGGCTTCGTCGGCATCGTGGTGCCGCATCTCGTGCGGCTCGCGACGGGGCCTGACCACCGCTGGGTGTTGCCGGGCGCGGGGCTTGCCGGCGCCGCGCTCCTGCTGTTCGCCGATGCCGCGGCCCGGATCCTGGTGTCGCCGGCGGAACTGCCGATCGGCATCGTCACCGCCGCGATCGGCGCACCGTTCTTCCTGTGGCTCCTGATGCACCGCCGGGGAGGCTTGCTGTGACCTCTGCGAACGGACCATCGGCGATGATCGAGGCGCGCAATGTCAGCTTCCGGCGCGGCGGCCGCGCCGTGCTCGAGGGCGTCGACTTCGCCGCCCGCCCCGGTAGCTTCACCGCCATCGTCGGCCCGAACGGCGCGGGAAAATCGACCCTGCTGAAGCAGCTCGCCGGCGAATATCGCCCGAGCGCGGGCGACGTTCTGATCGACGGCGAACCACTTGCCCGTCTTGCCCCCCGCCGCGCCGCCGCCAGGCGCGCCGTGCTGCCGCAGTCCTCCAGCCTGTCCTTTCCCTTCAACGTGCGCGAGATCGCCGCCCTCGGCATCACGGTGCCGGGCTTCGTCATGGCCCGCGACGATGCCGAAGACCTGATCGATCGCGCGCTCGACCATGTCGATCTCGGCGACAAGGCCGACCGGCTCTACGATGCGCTGTCAGGCGGCGAACGCCAGCGGGCGCAGCTCGCCCGGGTGCTGTGTCAGTCCTGGGCCGGCGAGCGCCTGCACGGGCCGGGCGTGCTTCTGCTCGACGAACCGACGGCGGCGCAGGACCTCGCCCACCAGCTCCGCGTGCTGGATGTCGCTCGCGACCACGCCGCAGCCGGCGGCGCCACCGTCGTGGTGCTGCACGACCTGAACCTCGCCGCCCGCTACGCCGACGCCATGGTGGTGATCGCCGAAGGCCGCAAGGCGGCGGAAGGCCCGCCGGCGGACGTGCTGACGCTCGACCTGCTGCGCACGGTGTTCGCCGTGCACCTGCCGCCCTCCACCGTTCCGCCGGACGGCCGCCCCTTCGTGCTGCCGCAGATCGCCCGCCGGCTCCAGTCCTGAGCGGCCGCTGTCGTCGACCGGTCCTCCGCAGCGACGTCGGAAGGAACAATGTTTACCGCCCCGGGGAACCGCCTCGCCGGTCGCGCGTTCGCAGAACCGTGGCTTGACGGATCCCGCCAGGCAGGGTGCAATCCGCGCGCGGATGCAGCTCCGGCGCGAAGCACCGTCGCAGCGGCCAGCCGGCCACGAGAGCAGGCCGGGCTCGCACGCCGCGCCCACGGGTCCGTCACCCCTGTCGTGACGGTCCTTCCGTCACCCGGCCGAACCCGAGGCCGGGCATCCTTCCTCGAAAATCAGAACAGGACGACGAGCATGAAGAAGCACGGATCCGCCGTCTGGCAGGGCGGCATCAAGGATGGCAAGGGCGCGATCTCCACGGAAAGCGGCGCTCTGGCAAGCTACCCCTATGGCTTCGCCAGCCGCTTCGAAGGCAAGCCCGGCACCAATCCGGAAGAGCTGATCGGCGCGGCCCACGCCGGCTGCTTCACCATGGCGCTGTCGCTGATCCTTGGCGAGGCCGGCTTCAAGGCTGATTCCATGGAAACGACTGCGGAAGTCACGCTCGACAAGGTCGATGAAGGCTTCTCCATCACCGCCGTTCATCTCACCCTGCGCGCCAAGGTGCCCGGTGCCGACGCCGCGACGTTCGCCGATCTCGCCGGCAAGGCGAAGGCGGGATGCCCGGTGTCCAAGCTGCTGAAGGCCGAAATCACCCTCGACGCCGCGCTGGTCTGAGCCAGCGCCTCAGTCCGCGCCGCGATCGAACGCATCGCGCGCGGCGCGGATTTCGCCGTGGCGGCTTTCCGCCCAGTGCATCAGGCCCGCAAGCGGCACCAGCAGCGAGCGCCCGAGCGGGGTGAGGCTGTACTCGACGCTCGGCGGCGTGGTCGCGAACACCTGCCGGGCCACCAGCCCGTCGCGCTGCAGGTCGCGCAGGGTCTGCGTCAGCATGCGCTGGGAGATATCGTCGATCTCCCGGCGAAGTTCGCCGAACCGGCGCGGCCGCTCCGCCAGCGTGACGATGATGAGCGTGCTCCACTTGTCGCTGATCTGGTCGAGCACGTCCCGGGTCGGACAGTTGGTATAGTGCGGATATTTCTCGCGCCATCCCTCCCGCACGGACTTCGCGGTCAGGCGTGCGCCGAAATCGCCGGCCGCCAACGCCGCCAACGGATCGTCGAGGCTGCCGTTGGAAGCGGAGGCATCGGCCAGCCGCGCCCCCGCCCTGCCCCTCGCGCCGGACGTTTCCACCCCGGGTGCGAGCCGGGTGACGCGGGCGGTTCGATTCATGGTGGTTCCCTCGAAGTAACTATCTCCCGCAAGACTGCCTTCTTTACAGGCGAGCGAGATTGCGCACTTTAGCGCTGCTCTCTTTTTGAGACCAGCTCCGTGCCGGAAGAAAACTCTCCGATGGCAAGCGGGGCGGAGAGCGTCGACATCGCCGGTCTCGACCGCCGGCAGCGCGAACCCGAGGAAGAACCATATGTCCGAAACCCAGAAGTCCGGCGCGGAAACCCTGCTCGTCACGGGCGCCGGTGGCAAGCTCGGCCGGCGCGTCGTCGAGCTGCTACTCGAACAGGGCCGAAAGGTGATCGCCGGATCGCGCTCGCCGGAGAAGCTCGCCGATCTCGCCGCGAAGGGAGCGGAGACCCGCCGCGTCGATTTCGACGATCCCGCCGTGGCCTCGGCGCTCGCCGGTGCGGACCGGATGCTGCTGATTTCCACTGACGCCCTCGCCGAGCCGGGCCAGCGGCTGCGCCAGCACGAGGCAGCGGTCGCGGCTGCGGAAGCCGCGGGCGTGACGCACGTGGTCTATACCTCGCTGCCGAATCCGGAACCCGGCTCGCCTGTCACCTTCGCGGGCGACCACTACGGCACCGAACAGGCGCTGGCAGCGAGCACCCTCGGCTGGACCATCCTGCGAAACACCTGGTATTCCGACAACCTCCTGCTGTCGCTGCCCCATGCGCTGGCGACCGGTCAGTGGTTCACCTCTGCCGGCGACGGGCTCGTCACCCACGTGACCCGCGAGGATTGCGCGCGCGCAGCCGCAGCCGCGCTCGCCTCGTCCGACACGGAAAGCCGGATCTACACGATCACCGGTCCCGAAGCGCTGAGGACCGAGGGCATCGCCGCCCTCGCGACCGAGGTGTTCGGCAAGC
>JAEZMP010000356.1 GCA_023442215.1 Pseudomonadota bacterium | reverse complement strand
TGCGCGGACGAACCCGGCGGCGGTCGCGCGGTGGCTGTCGCGCTCGTTCGAGACCGACATCGAGGCCGGATGCGGCTTCCTCTGGCTGCCGGTGGTGCTGTCGCTCGGCATCTGGGCCTATTTCGCGGCGCCCGTCGAGCCGCCGGTCTGGCTCGCGCCGCTGGCCGCCGTTCTTGCGGCCGTTGCCGCGCTTGCCGCCCGCCGTGTTCCCGTCGTCTTCGTGCTTGCGGCCGCCGCCTCGTCCGTCGCCTTCGGCGCGGCGATGGCGCAGTGGGAGGTCGCCCGCAGCGCCGCGCCGGTGCTGGCGCGGGAGCGCACCGTTGCTGTCGAAGGCTATGTGCTGCGCGCCGAGCCGCGCGAAGGCGGCCGCGTCCGTTTCGTCGTGGCGGTGACCTCGTTCGGCGAGGGCACCGAACGGCGTCCGCCGCCGGAACGGGTGATGGTCACGGCCGCCGCGAGCCGCGCGCCGGCCGGCGCCGGGGAGGGCGTCCGCTTCCTCGCCCGGCTCCAGCCGCCGCGCGGCCCCGATCTGCCGGGTGGCTACGATCCCGCGCGCTCGCTCTATCTGCAGGGCATCGGCGCGACCGGGTTTGTGCTCGGCTCCGTTGAGCCCGTCGCGCTGCCGCCGCCGGCGTCGCACGTGATGGCGTGGCGGCTGAAGGCGGCGGAAATCCTCGACGACGTCCGCACCGCCATTGCGACGCGTATCCGCGCGGCGATGCCCGGCCCCGCGGGGGAAATCGCGGTCGCGCTCCTCGTCGGCGAGCGTGGCGGCATTCCCCGCGAGACCGAAGACGACATGCGCACCAGCGGCCTCACCCACGTGCTGTCGATCTCCGGCCTGCACATGACGCTCGTCGCCGGCACGCTGATCGTGGCGCTGCGAGCGATGCTGGCCGCCATCCCGGGACTGGCGCTGCGGTTTCCGATCAAGCGATGGGCGGCGGCCGCCGCGCTGCCGGCGACGGCGGCCTATCTCGCGCTCTCGGGCGGCGATCTCGCCACCCAGCGCTCGTTCGTGATGATCGCGGTGGCTCTGCTCGCGGTCGTCGTCGAGCGGCCGGCGATAACGCTGCGGTCGGTCGCAGTCGGCGCGCTCGTCGTGCTGTTGATCCAGCCGTCCGCCGTGCTCAATCCCGGCTTCCAGATGTCGTTCGCGGCCGTGATCGCGCTCGTGGCCGCTTTCGGGTGGTGGCAGCGGCGGCGCCGTCCGCCGGACGACGACGAGGCGGTGCCGGTCTCCCGTGTCCGCCGGATCGCCCGCGCTCTCCTGCTCGGCGCCGCCGGGCTCGCGGCCACCTCCGTCATCGCGGGCGTGGCCTCGGGGCCGATCGCGGCCTACCATTTCCACCGAGCGGCGCCGCTCGGGCTGGTCGCGAACCTGATCGCGATGCCGGCGGTCTCGGTGGTGGTGATGCCGATGGGCGTAGCCGCCTTCGCGCTGATGCCGTTCGGGCTGGAAGCGCTGCCGCTCACGCTGATGGGGTTCGGCATCGATTTCATGACCGCCGTCGCCACGCGCGTCGCGGCGTGGACCGGTACGGCCGGCGACGTCGGCCGCCTGCCGTTCTGGACGGTGATGTTCATGGTCGTCGCGCTGCTCTGGGGCGCGATCGCCGAAGGGGCGTGGCGTGTGTTGGCTCTCGCGCCGCTCGGCATGGCCGCCGCCGCCTTCCTCCTGTTCCGCCCGCCGGATGCGATCGTCACGGCCGATGGGCGCGCCGCGGCCTTGCGTCAGGCGGATGGGCGGCTTGCGATCGTCGCCGGCCGGGACGGCCGCCGCGCCGTCGAGACCTGGCTCTCGGCCGACGGCGACGTGCGTCTGCCGCGCGATCCGTCTCTCGGGGCCGCCGCGCGCTGCGATCCGCTCGGTTGCGTGATCGTCGCCACGCCTCCCGGCGCCGCGGAGGCCGTCTCCCTCAGCCTTGCCGCCTCGCCCGCCGCCCTGCCGGACGATTGCCGCCACGCCGCGATCCTCGTCGCGCCGGTGACGGTGGCGCGCCAGGACTGCGCCGTGCCGCGGCTCGTCGTCGACCGCCGCCTTCTTGTCCGCACCGGCGCCCTGACAGTGACCTTCCCCGACGGCGACCTGACGGCCCCGCCGGTTCTGGAGGCCGCGCTTCCGGGCGGCGAGCGGCCGTGGACGCGCCAACTGCGGCCTTGAGCGCCCCGGGGAGGAATACCCGCTTTTAAGCTTGTGCGGTGCAAGCTGCGGCGACGTCGCCCCCGCTTCCGGACGAGGCTTGCCCGATGGCCCGCTCAGTGCCCGCTTCACTTGCCGCCGCGCCCCTCGTGATCGCCGCTCCCGACCTGATGGCCGCGATGGCGGGCTGGCTGTCGCGCCTCGGCGGCGAGCGCCGGCTCTCGGCGAACACGCTCGAAGCCTACGAGCGTGATGTGCGCCACTGGCTGTCGTTCCTGGCGGATCATCTCGGCGGCGCGCCGTGCATCAAGGATCTCGGCGATCTCCGGCCGGCCGACATCCGCGCCTTCCTCGCCCGCCGTCGGCAGGCGGACGGCGTCGGCGACCGCACCATGGCCCGCGCGCTCGCCTCGCTGCGCTCGTTCGCCGGCTATCTGGAGCGCCATCACGGCGTCAACGGCGCCGCCATGCGGGCCGTGTCCGGGCCGCGGGCGAAGCCGGGTCTTCCGAAGGCGCTTCCCGTCGCCGACGCGCTCCGGCTCGCCGACGACGCCGGGATGCTGGAGGACGAGCCCTGGGTCGCTGCCCGCGACGGCGCGGTGCTGATGCTGCTCTATGGCGCCGGCCTGCGCATCGGCGAGGCGCTGGCGCTGACCGACGACGATCTCTCCGGCTCGGGCGGCGTGCTGCGCGTCACCGGCAAGGGCGGCAAGACGCGGCTGGTGCCCCTGCTGCCGGCGGTGGCGGCGGCGGTCGCGGACTATCGCCGCCAGCGGCCGTTTCATGTCGAACCGGGTGAACCCGCCTTCCGCGGCGTCAAGGGCGGACCGCTGTCGCCGCGCATCGTGCAGCGCGCCATGGAGCGGCTGCGCGGCGCGCTCGGCCTGCCGGAGACGGCGACGCCCCACGCCCTCCGGCATTCGTTCGCGACGCACCTGCTCTCCGCCGGCGGCGACCTGCGCACCATCCAGGAACTGCTCGGTCACGCCAGCCTGTCGACGACCCAGGTCTACACCGCCGTCGAGCCCGCCCGCCTGCTCGAGGTCTACCGGCGCGCGCATCCGCTCGCGGGGCCGATGCCGGCGAACGGCGGTGACGCTTCGCCGGCCACGCGATCGTTGGCAGACAAATCATTGAAGCGAAAGGCCGTTCCGCCGGCGTCGGGCAGGGAAAAGGGGGGTGCGCGCCCGCGACGCACCGGTTGAGAAAAGCAGCAGCGCGGCGTCTTCCAGGATCGCAGCGCGCCGGCCGCATGCCCGCCGCCAAGCTCTTGAATCCGGTGCTGTTCCCCGTTCGCGGCGGTGGCCGGCCGATCGAGCGTCCGAGAGGGCGCGGCTTCGCGTTCCACACTGCGACTTTCGTGTGCTTGCCCAATTTCTGAGCCGCGACGCTTCCCATGAGGGGTAGCCCCCGCTACCTTGGCTCTGCTCTCGTGCTCGTCGCTGTGGGGCGCGCTCGGGGAGATCGTTTGGATATCCGGCGGCGGATGGCCGGCCTGGACGTTCGCGAACCGGCGGCCCCGGTCAGCGCGTCGAAGCCGGCCGGATCCCCACCGGGCCTCCGGGCGGTTTCAATGAAAAGGAAATCCTTCCTTCCACGCGGGGCTTCATGTCGATCCTGGCTGCTCTACATCACGTTACCAGCTACACTTACGACAAACCGATCTCCCTCGGCCCGCAGGTCATCCGCCTGCGCCCGGCGCCGCACTGCCGCACCAAGGTGCCGGCCTATTCGCTGAAGGTTTCGCCGGAAAATCACTTCGTCAACTGGCAGCAGGACCCGTTCGGAAACTGGCTGGCCCGGTACGTGTTCCCGGAGAAGACCGACCATTTCCGCATCGAGGTCGATCTTCTCGCCGCGCTCGAAGTCTACAATCCGTTCGATTTCTTCATCGAGGAATATGCCGACAAGTTCCCCTTCACCTACACGCCCCAGCTCGCCGAGGAACTGACGCCCTATCTCGTCAAGGAGCCGGGGGGCGAGCGCTTCGACGCCTTCGTCGATTCGATCCCGCGCGAGCCCATCGGCACCGTCGACTTTCTGGTGGCGCTGAACCAGCGCGTCCAGCGCGCCATCGGCTACACCATCCGCATGGAACCGGGCGTGCAGGAGCCGGAAGAGACCCTGGCGCTCGGCCTGGGCTCGTGCCGCGATTCCGGCTGGCTTCTCGTACAGGTGCTGCGCCATCTCGGCCTCGCCGCGCGGTTCGTGTCCGGCTACCTGATCCAGCTCAAGCCCGACATCACCGCGCTCGACGGCCCGGCCGGCACTACCTACGACTTCACCGACCTGCATGCGTGGGCGGAAGTCTACATCCCCGGCGCCGGATGGATCGGCCTCGACGCCACCTCGGGCCTGTTCGCCGGCGAAGGCCACCTGCCGCTCGCGGCGACGCCGCATTATCACTCGGCCGCCCCCCTCAGCGGCGCGACCGCCCCGGCCGAGGTCACATTCGACTTCGACATGAAGGTGACCCGCGTCGCCGAGGCGCCGCGTGTGACGCTGCCTTTCTCCGACGAGGCTTGGCACGCGCTCGACGCCCTCGGCGAGAAGGTCGATGCCGATCTCAAGGCGAACGACGTGCGCCTCACCATGGGCGGCGAGCCGACCTTCATTTCCATCGATGACTACGAGGGCGCGGAGTGGAACACCTCCGCCGTCGGCCCGACCAAGCGAGAGAAGGCCGACGAACTGATCCGCCGTCTGCGCACCTCGTTCGCGCCCGGCGGCTTCCTGCATTACGGGCAGGGCAAGTGGTATCCGGGCGAATCCCTGCCGCGGTGGACGTTCAGCCTCTACTGGCGCAAGGACGGCAAGCCGATCTGGCGCAACCCCGACCTGTTTGCGCGGGAGGTGCCGACCAGCCCCGCCACCGTCGATCAGGCGCGGCAGGTCGTCGAGGGCATCGCCGAGCGCCTCGGCTTCGACCCCGACTATGCCGTGCCGGCCTACGAGGACCCCGCCCACTGGATCCTCAAGGAAGCCGACCTGCCCGAGAACGTCGACGCGCTCGATTCCAAGCTCGAGAACATCGAGGACCGCACCCGCATCGCACGGACGTTCGAGCGCGGCCTGACCAAGCCTGCGGGCTATGTGCTGCCGGTGCAGCGCTGGAACGCCGCCGCCGGTTCGGGCTGGGTTTCCGAACGCTGGGGCCTGAGGCGCAAGAAGCTGTTCCTGGTGCCGGGCGATTCGCCGGTCGGCTTCCGACTGCCGCTCGCCTCGCTGCCGTGGGTGGCGCCGGCGGCCTATCCGCATATCGTGCCGGCCGATCCGTTCGCCGAATATGGCGACCTGCCGGACCCGGACCAGATCGCGCAGGCCTATCGGCGCACCAGCTTCGCCGAACGCCGGTCGCAGGTGCTGCAACGGCTCACCTATGGCGCGAGCGTGCGCACCGCGCTCTCCATCGAGCCGCGCGACGGCAAGCTCTGCGTGTTCATGCCGCCCACCGGCGCGCTCGAGGACTATCTCGACCTGCTCGGCGCCGTGGAGACGACCGCCGCCGAACTCGGCCTTCCGGTCCAGATCGAGGGCTACCCCCCGCCGCCCGACGCGCGCGTCAATGTGATCCGCGTCGCGCCCGATCCGGGCGTGATCGAGGTCAACGTCCACCCCGCGTCGAGCTGGCGCGAGGCGGTCAACATCACGACCACGCTCTACGAGGACGCCCGTCAGACCCGCCTCGGCACCGAGAAGTTCCTCACCGACGGCCGCCACACCGGCACCGGCGGCGGCAACCACGTGGTGATCGGCGGCGCGAGCCCGCCGGATAGCCCCTTCCTGCGGCGTCCGGATCTCCTCAAGAGCGTCATCCTCTACTGGCAGCGCCATCCGGCGATGTCGTTCCTGTTCTCCGGCCTGTTCATCGGCCCGACGAGCCAGGCCCCGCGCCTCGATGAGGCGCGCACCGATGTGCTCTACGAACTGGAGATCGCGCTCGGCAGCGTGCCGGCGCCCGGCCAGGGCCCGGTGCCGTTCCCGTGGCTGGTCGACCGGCTGTTCCGCAACCTCCTGACCGACGTCACCGGCAACACCCACCGGGCGGAAATCTGCATCGACAAGCTGTTCTCGCCCGACGGTCCGACTGGACGGCTCGGCCTCGTGGAGTTCCGCTCGTTCGAGATGCCGCCCGATGCCCGCATGAGCCTCGCCCAGCAGCTCCTCATCCGCGCGCTGGTGTCGTGGTTCTGGCAGAACCCGCAGAGCGGCCCGCCGGTGCGCTGGGGCACGGCGCTCCACGACCGGTTCATGCTGCCGCACTTCGTCTGGGCCGACTTCCTCGACATCCTCGGCGACCTTCGCCGCGGCGGTTACGACGTCGATCCGCTGTGGTTCGAGGCGCAGCGCGAGTTCCGCTTCCCGTTCTATGGCGCGGTGGAGCACGGCGGCGTCGGCCTCGAACTGCGCCAGGCGCTGGAGCCGTGGCATGTGCTCGGCGAGGAAGGCTCCGCCGGCGGCACCGTGCGCTACGTCGATTCGTCGGTCGAGCGCCTGCAGGTCAAGGTCGACGGCTTCAATCCGCAGCGCCACGTTATCGCCTGCAACGGCCGTCGCGTGCCGATGCTGTCGACGGGTACCAACGGCAGCTATGTCGGCGGTGTCCGATTCAAGGCGTGGCATCCGCCGTCCGGGCTGCACCCGACGCTGCCGGTCAACGTGCCGCTGACCTTCGACATCATCGATACCTGGAACAATCACTCCCTCGGCGGCTGCGTGTACTACTCGGCCCATCCGGGTGGCCGGAACTACGAGACGTTCCCGGTCAACAGCTACGAGGCGGAGGCCCGCAGGCTCGCGCGCTTCCAGCATCACGGCTATACCGGGGGCATGGTGATTCCGCCGCCCGAGGAGGCGACCGGTGAATTCCCCGCAACGCTCGATCTCCGGCGTCCGCGGCTGTCGTGAGGCGATGATGTAGGGCGATGACGGCCGGGGCGGGACACAGTTCGAGCGCACGAAAGGCGCGATCCGGCAGGATCGGCAGCCTGATCGCGAACTATTCCGCCATGCCGGGCGTCTACGACGAGATGGTGGACGCCAACGGGCGTCCCCGTCCGCACTGGGCGGAGTTCATCGCCCAGCTCGACGGCCTCGGGGCGACGGAACTCGGCCGCCGCTTCGAGGTGGCCGACCGTTCGCTGCGCGATTCGGGCGTGTTCTATCGCGTCTACAATCAGGCCGATGGCGGCGAGCGGGCGTGGCCGCTCTCCCATGTGCCGCTGCTGATGGCGGAGGGCGAGTGGAAGACCCTCGTCGCCGGCCTCGTCCAGCGCGCCCGGCTGCTCGAAGCGGTGCTTCAGGATGCCTATGGCCCGGGCAAGCTAGTGTCCGAAGGCATCATCCCGGCGGCCGCCCTTGCCGGCAGCCCGGAATTCCTGCGGCCGATGGTGGGTATCGAGCCGCTCGGCGGCCGGCACCTGCGCATCTATGCCGTCGATCTCGGCCGCGGGCCGGACGGCAAGTGGTGGGTGCTGGGCGACCGGACCCAGGCGCCCTCCGGCGCCGGCTACGCGCTCGAAAACCGGCTCGCGCTGTCGCGCGCGCTGCCCGATGTCTACCGTTCGCTCCATGTCGAGCGGCTGGCGCCGTTCTTCCAGGCGTTCCGCGCCGGCCTCACCTCGCAGGTCCAGCGCGAGGATGCCCGCCTCGGGCTGCTCACGCCCGGTCCACTCAACGAGACCTATTTCGAGCACGCCTATCTCGCGCGCTATCTCGGATTCCTGCTGGTGGAGGGCGGCGACCTCACGGTGCGCGACGGCACGGTCTATATCCGCACCGTCGCCGGCCTGAAGCGCGCGGATGCCCTGCTGCGCCGCCTCGACGGCGACTTCGCCGATCCGCTGGAACTGAACGCCCGCTCCCACATCGGCGTGGCCGGCCTCGTCGATGCTGTGCGCCACGGCACGGTGCTCGTCGCCAATTCGCTCGGCTCGGGGCTCGCCGAATCCCGGGCGCTGATGAGCTTCCTGCCGGCGCTCGGCGGCGCGGTGCTCGGCGAAAGCCTCGCCCTTCCGAACGTCGCGACGTGGTGGTGCGGCCAGCCGGCCGAGCGCGAGGTGGTGAAGGCGGGTCTCGACCGCATGGCGGTCGCTCCGGCATTCGGGGCGCGGCTGCCGGGCTTTCCCTCGTCGTTCGGGGCGGTGCTCGGCGCCCGGCTCGATGCCAAAGCGCGCCGCGACCTTCTCGAACTGATCGACCGGCGCGGCGTCGACGTGGTCGGGCAGGAGGTGGTTAAGCTCTCCACCATGCCGGTGTGGAACAAGGGCAAGCTGGAGCCTCGGCCGTTCGTCCTGCGCGTGTTCGTCGCTGCCACGCCGGAAGGCTGGACGGTGATGCCCGGCGGCTTCTGCCGCATCTCCAACGACAAGGACGCGCGCGCCGTCACCATGCAGCAGGGCGGCGCGTCCGCCGACGTCTGGGTTCTGGC
>JAEZMP010000293.1 GCA_023442215.1 Pseudomonadota bacterium | reverse complement strand
GATGGCGTCCGCGAGGCGCTTGAGCCAGAGCGAAGCCGCCGCCGCCAACACCGAGCCGAACAGCGTCACCGACGCCTCGATCACCGTGCCGAGGATCGAGCCCATCGAGACCGTCGACGTCGACGCCTGCGACAGCATCTCGGCCGCCGACGCATCGCCGGCAGCCACACCGAGCCACGTACCGACATTGGCCCCGATAACCACGACAGCATATGCTCGCCGCGTCCAGGAGCACCGCAAGCACTGGATGCACGCGACAATGATCGTCGCCGCAGCGAGCGCGGTGCCCGCGATCGAATTGATCGCGATCAGCGCGGCGATGGGAACCGCAACGGAGACGGTCATCGCCAGATCGAGAGCGATGCCGAACGCGCCGGCGTAGGGCTTCGAGAACATGAGCCTCTCCATGTCAGAGCTTGTGCGTGGCGACAGCGAAATCGCGGGCGTAGCCGGCGATCAGGTCCGCCTTGTCGGTGCCGTTGACGATGCGGCGCGCGTTCTTCCAGTCGCAGCGCATGTCCGCGATGAAGTCGTCGAGCTTCCGACCGGTGAACCACCCTTCGTCCATCCCGGCCACGAGGATGCGCGCGGCGATGTCGGGCTTCATCGCGTCATCCGGCCGGGCGACGAGATCGACGCCGAGCTTTTGTCCGGCGAAACGGTAGTTGTTCTTCCAGGTGAGCTGGACGAAGCCCCGGCCGGCGTAGCGAGGCCCGTCACCGGGCGTGTCGTTGCCAAGTCGCCGGGCGCGGCCGGGATTGCTGCCCGTCACGTCGTAGAGGCGTGTGAAGTAGGCGCTGCCGCCCGCCTCCATGATCGGCTGCATCGTGGCGCCGGTCTCGTGATAGGCGGTGGCGAGGATGTAGGCGAGCTGCCGGTAATCGCCCTCCGCATGGCGCTCGCGCCACGCCGAGAGGATCGCCTCGATCCCGGCCACCTGCGGCGCACTCAGGCGGCCCGGAAAGGGCGCGGCGCGGACAGCGTCGAAGAACTTCGTAAGAAACATGAGGGCCGGTCCGAACTGATTTCGTCCGGCCCATGGTGCGCGCGCGCGCGCGATGCGTTCACCCCTGCGTTTGCAGGGTCAGCGGCGGAAGATGTCGAGCTGCGCGCTCGGCGCCGGCGCGGCGGCGACCTTGCGCGCCTGCGCCTTCTGCTTCTTGGCGGCCCGCGCGCGCCGCAGCGCCATGGACACCGTGTGCGCCGAGCACTTCAGCGTAAGCGCGATGTCGAGAGACCGCATGCCCCGCCCGGCATAGATTTCGATCCGCCACTGGCGGGCGAGCGGAACCTCAAGATAGAGCCCGCCCCGATCCTTGACAACGCGCCGCGCGAGCGGCTCGCCGATGGCCTGGACGAGCGGGTGAGTGCCGGCATCCGCCGGCAGACTGCGCGGGATGTACCACTCCGTGCCGCCGCGCGCCTCGACCAGAGCAAGCGCCGCAGTCTCGCCCACAAGGTCGATCAGCGGCCACACCTCCGGCGGCGGCAGCGGCAGCGTCACCATTTCGGGCGGCGCACCGCGCTCTCGCTTGGGGTGACGGGAGTGCGGCGCCGTCACGGCGACACCGCCACGATAACCCGCACCTCCGACAGCGCGGCGCCGGCATTGCGCCACACGATCCGCGCCAGCCGGCCGGCGCGGCGGCGCACGATCCGGCCCGACAGGTCGTACCCGAGCGCCGACCAGTGCCTGTGCTGCTCGGCGAGCGCCGGATCGGCAGCCAGCAGCCTGCGGATTTCCACGAGCGCGAGGGCTCGGCGCCTGTGATGCGGCCTCATGGCCGAGCCCTCCGGATGCGCCGGCCGAGCGCCGCCATCACCTCGATCGGCGCGCCGGCCGGCCGCTCGATCCCGAGCAGCCGGCATTGCGCCGCTATCACCGCTTCCTGTCCTTCGGCGGCGCGCCGCGAAGGCGGCCACACCACTCCGGCATCGCGCGTCATCCAGCCCCGCAGCGCGTCGATCACGGCCGCCGCGTGCGCCGGCTCCCGCAACCACGATGGATGATCGAGCCCGGCCTGCCGCCGGACGAAAGCGGCAAGCGCCCGGTCCGTCCGGTCCTTGACCAGCCCGAGATTGTAGGCAGACAGCCACAGCGCCCGGAGGATGCCGGCATAAGCCCCTTCGATCCGCATTGCGCCGGCCGGCAGAGGCGCCTTTGCGCCCTCTGAGAGACCTCTGAGACGCTCGATCACGGCGCCGGCCTCGGCCGCCGTCAAGTCGGCAGCAGAGCGCTTGCCGCCAGCGGCAGCGGCGATCACGTCCCGCCGGCTCGCCTCGTCGAGGCCGGCCTTGCGGGCAAGGGCATGGATGGCCTTGATTTGAGCACTGCTCATGACGCCCTCCGTGGGCCGGGCGGCACCGTGTCCGCCACCGAATTGCAAATTGCGACGATCTCGCTCCAGTCCAGCGCGCCGGTCTCGCGCAGCCGCGCCAGTAGCGCAGTCAGAGCCTCGGCCGCGCCGGCCGGCGAGGCATCCGCGGCCATCGCCGCCTCGACGACCGCGAGGCGGACAGCCGCGGCACGGACATCGTCGGCAGCACCGAGCGCGCGCCGCCGCAGCCGGCCAGCCTCGCCGCGAGCTGTGACGGTGACGGTTTCGAACCGCCGCAGCGCGGTATCGAGATCGAGCACGAGAGCCGCCGCCGGCCGCATGGTCAGCCCTCCTCGTTGCAGTTCGGGCATGGCAGCCCGCGCCGGATTTCGTGGGGGAGCATGTCGAACAGCCACCCAGCGTCGTGTCCGCACCGGCCGCATTCGAAACAGCCGCCCATGGCGGTCCGCCATCCGGGCTGCCGGCCCGGCGCCTCGCCGGTGTCGACCGCGTGCATCATCACGCGGCGCGGTCGGCGCGGGGTGTCGCCGAAAAGGTCGGGCTGCCGCGCGGTCATCGCTGGTTGCTCCGCAGCCGCAGGATGGCGCACCAGTCGCGGGTGCGCCCGATCCACCGACGCGCAACCCCGGCTTCGGCCATAAGGTCACCCACCGAGAGTACGTCGATGTAGCGACCGTCCGAGATCCAGACGTAGGCGAGCGTCCGCCCATAGCGGTCCCGGCCGGTGCGGCCGAGGCTCCACGCATGCGTGTCGAGGATCGCGGCGAGTGCATCCCGCGCCCGCTCGCCGGCCTGCCGCTCCTCAGGGCATCGGGCGCGGCTGATCTCGGGTGCATCGAGATCGGCGATGCGGATGTGTTCGCCGCCGACCACGATGGTGTCACCGTCGATCACCCGCAGCTCAGCCGTCAGGGCGGCGGCAGGCGCCGCGGCGAGCAGCGCGAGGGTGAGCGCAAGGGCGCGCGTCATCGCCCCGCCTCCCGGAGGCGCCGGGCGTTCGCACGCGCGGCGTCCTCGGCTTTGTTGTGGCGGTCATAGGCTCGGCTGGCCCGTGCGTAGGCAGCTTGTGCCTTGTCGCGCCGGTCCTCCCACTCGCGGACACGGCGGCGTGCTGCAGGGGAGGCTGCGCCGGCGCAGTAAAGTGAAATGAGCGCATCGTCGGCACGCGACCGCTGCTTGAGATGGTCGATAGTCGAGGCGATGGCTTCCTGAGCGATCCTAGCCTCTCGATCCGCGCGCGCATCCCACATGTCGGCCGGCGAGATCAGCATGGCCATGTGGGAGGGCGTGACATGAAACGCTCGCTTCACGACGAACAGCAGCTCCTCGCGGTTGAGATCGTCGAGGGTGAGCGTCGGGATTTCCGTGGCGACGGTGCTCATGACGCACCTCCCACGATCGCCTCAAGGTCGATCGTGTAGGCAGCCGGCGGGCAGGCTTGCACCCCTTTGTACTCGTCGAGACCGAGCGCCCATAGGCATTCCCCGGCGCATCTCAGGGCAATCTTGCGTTGAGTTGGCACAAGAGCGTGACTGGCAATGCCGAGCCAAGCGGCAAAGGATGATGCGAGGGCCGCCGCAACCTGATCGGCGCTGCGGTGGCGTTGAGGACCGCGCTTGCGATCAGCCATCGGCCCGGCCCTCCGCAGCAGCAAGCGCGTGATCGATCCGGTCGATGACGGTTTCCGCCGCGGCGCCGGGCATCCACAGCGTGCACACCAGCACAGCCGGATCGGCCTTCTCGATCGCGTCTCGCACCTCGCGCAGAGCCACCAGCAGGCTGTTACGCTCGTCGAGCCGCCTGACGATCTCGGCCGCAACCGCCTCCCGCATCGCCTTCGCGCCGAGGATGGCGAATTTGACGCAGGTGAGGGCGTCATCCCGCTCGCCCGCCCGTATCGTCGCCAGCATGCCGTCCGACGCATAGGCCCTGCCGCCAAACTCCTTAAGAAAAGCGGCGACGGCCTCGCGCGCCACGGCTGCCGGATCGAGATTGAGCGCGTCAGCCATCGGCCCGGCCCTCCGCCTCACCAGCCGCCGGAGCCACATCAACCAGCAGCGGGTCCGGCCTGCCCTGAGCGGCGGCGATCGCGGCGCTTGCCCCCCTGATGATTTCACCAACATTCAGCTCCACCAGTTCACGGCTCCCGGTGTCGCTTTCAGCATTGATTGAGATGACCACGGTTTCGTGATGCGGGCTGAAATCGTCCGCCATCACGTAGAGCGCCGTCGCCGCCAGGCGTAGCGCTGACAGCAGGCGATTACTTTGGTTGAGTTGCCGCGCGATTTCGGCCGCGGTGGCTTCATCCTGCGCGATAGCCAACCGCCCGCCGAGCGTTCGGCTGCGACTGCCGTCCGGATGTTGCGTCTGTACCGAGCGGACGTACAGGCCCGCGCCCTTGGCGTGATAAAGCGGCTCTACGCTCATGACACGCCTCCCGCCTTGGCGAGATCGACGGTGATCGGCGACCACGGCGCCCGCGTGCTGACCCGCCGTTGGAACCGCACATATTCCTTCGAGCCTACGACGCGCATGGCGTCCGCCACGGCCGCCATCGCCGCCCGCCAATCGGCGTCGTCGATATCGAGCCGGCGAAGCTGGTAGAGCGCAGCGCGGTTGATTTTTCCGGCGTGGTCCACCTGAAAGGCGTGCTCGATCAGCGCACGGATTTCCGGCGCGAGCGGTGCCTTCGTGGACCACTTGACGATGCAGCCGTCCACGAGTTGCTTGGCCGCATCCAGCTCGGCGCCGAACGTGATCTGATCCTGAACGGTGACCTGTACCCGCATCAGGCTGTCATAGGTCGAGAGCTGCACGTTGCCGCGCTCGCCCCCGCGCCGCTCGGAATACTGGCCGGCCAGCAGCTCGCAGAACGCCGAGATGTCGTCGATCGTGTGGCCGCGGAAACGGTCGATCTGCGCCGAAAGAGCCTCGGCATGGCCGATGATCTTGCGGACGGTCTGATCCTCAAGCGCATGCTGCGGCTTGACCAGCGGCAGCGGCACCAGCCGGCCGGACGGATCGCGCATGTAGCGCTCGCCGGCTATCTCGATCACGCCCTCCGGCAAGGCGTCGACCTTTGGCGCGACACCGACATCCAGCGCCGCAAGCCCGATCTGGATTTGCCCGGCGAGCCGTTCGGCCGCCTCGCGGTCGAGGCAGATTTCCACGATCGGCGTCGTCGCCGGCCGGTTGTCGAGCGGCACCGCCAGATAGATAGCGCCTTCGGCGGCGCGCACCGTGATATCACCCATGTTTCACCTGTTTGTTTGTCTGTACGTTTCCGGCCCAGTGCGCGCGGCGCCATGCCGTGGCGGCGGCGCGCAGCCCCTCGGCCGCATCGCGGCGCCGGAGCGCGACGTCGCGGCGCGCCCCGGAAAAGGCGCGGGAAAGGTCCACCCGGCTCGCCTCGACCATCTCCAGCGCCGCGTTGATCAGGTCGGCGGAGGATGGTGTCAGCCGCTCTGTCAGCACGGCGCCCGCGAGCTGCTGGATGTCCGCTGTCGACAGTGCCAGCACCGCGTCACCCGAGGCGAGCGCGCGCACCGCCAGTGCCTCCGCATCCACGTCCTGCGGCGTCGGCTTGCCCATCGCCGGCCGCGCCTCGGCGATGGCGCGCACGCCGCGCATCAGCGCGTCGACCTGCGCCGCCGCGGCCGGATCGGAGGCGACCCGCGAGGCCACGGTGCGGATCGCCTTGGCCACATCGCCCGCCGTCCGTCCGCCCACGATCTCGCCGATGCGGGCATCGCTCTCCATGGTCAGGCCACGCGCGATGTACATCGCCACCTGACGCGCCCAGGTCGGCATGGCGCCGCGGCTATGCGAGATCAGGTCGCGGTCGGGCACGCCGAGCGCCGGGCCGACCACGTCGACGATCAGTCTCACCGTGATCATGTCCGCGCCTCCGCCGGTACCGGCCGCGGCACCACAGGCCACAGCACCACATTCTCGGCGTTCGCCGTGCCAAGCAGCTCGGCGAGCGATCCCATCGGCGCCGCGAGATCGCGCATCCGCACGGCGCGCAGCCGCACAGCCGCAAGCCGCGCCAGCTCGCCGTTGCCGGTGCGGGCGGCGTCCACGAGATCGTCGAGCACCGTCATTAGCGCGGCGACATCCTCGGCGGACATCGCCACGCCGAAGCGGCGGTGTGGGGCGAGGCGATTGCGCAGCATGTCCAGGACGTGAGCGGCGGTCATGGCCTCAATCCTTGTCCAGCGGCGACGCGGAAATCTGCTCGAACGCGGCCCGGATGTGCGCCACCTCCACGGCCTCGGCCTCCTCGCCGGCCGCCAGCACCGACGCGAGCCGCATGGTTTTCGTGAGCAGCCGCAGCGCGCCCGCCTTGTCGCCGATCTTGCGCAACAGCGCGGCGGCGCCGGCATCCGAGATGCCCCACGCGGCGATCAGCATGTCGATGTCGCCCGCGCGCGGCTTCTTTCCGAGCCACCGCGCGCCAACCCGGCTGTGCAGCTGCGCGTAGAGCGCACTGTTCGCACCCTTTTCGCCGGTCAGCCTGCCGAGCAGGGTTTCGTTGCCGGCCACGATCACGCCGCACCGGCCCGCTTCAGGCAGCGCGCGCAGCTGATCGAGGGCATCCGTGGTCAGGAATTGCGCCTCGTCGATGATGATCAGGGCGACTTCGTTCCGCACCTTCTTGGCGATGGCGCGAGGACGCCACACCGCGCGCTGCTCCGTGATCTTCAGCTCTTCGGCCAGAATGGCGATGATGGCGTTGGCGGAGCGGCTGGCACGGTCGGCTGTGATCAGATAGACGTTCGGCGCCGCCCGCTGGTATTCCTCCAGCGTCATGGTCTTGCCGATCCCGGCAGGGCCGACGATCACCCCGAATTCCTGCGCCCCGTGGACGTACATCAGGCGCCCCATGATCTCCTGAGCCGTCGGCGTCGCCACGTAGCCGGGCGCCTCGGGCAGGCGGCGCCTGAGATCGGCGCGCGCGACGCGCGCCTCCATCCAGCGCGCGATCTTGGCGGTCGTCTCCTTTTCCGCCCCCTCGCGATAGGTGCCGTTCAGCCAGGCGCAGATTGTTGAGTAGCCGACACCGGCCTCATCGCCGGCCGCCTTGCGGCTGATCGCGCCGGACGCGATCTCCGCCCTCACGGCTTCCCGCAGGGTTGCCTCGTCGGTTACCGGTTCTTTCGTCACGACATTGAGCATGGTATGGTTGTCCTGTTTCGGGAGTTGATGGCGCCGTGGACGAGGATCAGTCGTCCGCGGCGTTTTTCGTCGGCACGAGGTGCAGCCTGCGCAGCCCGCGCGCGAACGCGTCCTCGTTCGCCTGCCGGTCGATCTCGGGTTTCAGGGCAAGGTTGCCGGCGCGCGCCGCGCGCACCGGGCGGATCACACGGGCCTCGGGTTTGGCGGCAGGCTCCACGGGCGCCATGAGGGCGACGGCCTGTTCGGTCGGCATTCCAACCTGCGCCGCACGCTTCGCGGCCTTCTTCTTCGCGCCCATGCGGCGGAGATATTCGCCGCCCTTTTCCGCGTCGAAGACCCCGATATCGTCCAGGCACCGCGCGAAGCTGATATAGCGGCCGTCAAGGTCGTAGACGTGGACGCCGCCATGGAGGTTGTCCGTGTCGAAGCGGATGACGACCTTGCTGCCGAGGTGGTCGAGCAGCGCGTCATCCCAGAACCGGTTGCCCATGAAGTGGATGGAGCCATCCTTCGAGCGCGCCATCACGCCCTCGGCCTGGAGCGTCCAGAGCAGGGCGTGCTCCGGCCGGGGCTTGCGCACGATCGCGGTCTCGTAGGAGGCCGCGAACGCTTCGGCGAAGCTGAGGCGTCCGCGGCAAACCTTGCTCTCGCGGCCGGGCCGGTTGTTGTGTTCATGGATCGCCGCATCCAGCACCGCGCGATAATCGGCGATGGGAATGGCCCGCGATCCATAGTCCTCGGGCTTCGCATTGGGGTTGTTGCCGGTGAAGGCGCCCGCGAAGCGCGGATCGCGATCGACATTCGAGGCAAGGTCGCGCCACGCCCGTTCGATCGGCTTCGACTGCCCGTGATTGGGCTTCGCCCAATGCGTCTTGACGCCCAGGATGGTCAGCACGCCCGCCATGTCATCAGGGCGCACCTTGAACCGGTAGCGTGTACGCGCGCCGCCGGTGACGGACTTGGCGGCGAACGCCCGGCCGTTGTCGAACAGGCAGCGCTCCGGCAATCCCCATTCCTCGGCCATGTCGCCGAAGGTCAGCAGCACCGCCTGACTGGTCTCCCCGCGCGACACCCGCCACGACAGGATCATGCCGGAATAGATGTCCTGGTAGGCGACCACGGTCGGGCGACCGGTCTCGCCATCCTCCCACCTCACGAACACGTCGGCCTTGCGCCCGTCCGAGTTCACGGCTTCCATGGCTTCGAGCATCGTCTTGTCCCTTTGCATCGCCGGGTAAAGCTTGTCGTGGGCCTTCTGGCCCTTGCGCCCGAGCACCTGCGTCGTCGTCGGCAGGGCGGCGTAGCGGCGCGCGATCGTCCGCTTGCTGGGGATGATCCAGCCGTGCTTCTTCGCCGCCTCCACCAGGTCGCGGTAGCATTTGTTCAGCGTCGCCTCGGACGTGGTCCGGTAGAGGCCGAGGAAGAAATCCCACGCTTCCGGCGTGCAGTCGGCGGTTGCGAGCCGGCCGCGATGGCGCGGCGCCAGCAACGGCAGCCAGTCCTGCCGGTCGATCCCGCCCACCAGCGCGGCCCAGCCATAGAGTGTGGTGAGGCCGATATCCTCCCGCGCGGCGATGTCCATCATCGCCTGATCGCGGGATCGCCCGTTGACTTGCAGCTCCGCCACGGCGGCGAGCGCGAACAGCCGCTTCTCCGCCTTCGCCTTCGTGCTGGCGGGCAGGGCCTCGTACCAGCGCCACAGCTTGGCGATATCCCGGTTGGACAGTGCCTGCGGTCCCGAGGCCTTCACGCGCCGTCGCTCCGCCGCCCGTTGCAGCCGCAGCGCCAGCGCGGCCCGCGCCTCCGTGGGCAGCACGTCCATGCGGTATTCCCGCCCGCCGCCGCGCCCCTTGCGCTTGCGCCAGATCCCGAGCGGGTTTTCAGGCGACCACTGCCGGCAGGCGTCGTTGCCGCCGACGCGGTCGATCATCACCCGAACCCCGCGCTCAGTGTTCGGCACACCCGGCAGCCCTAGCTCGGCGAACTCGGCGGCCGTCCACCATTCCTGTGCCGCTTCGGTCACGTTGTCGTTCATCGCCGCGGCCGTCATGACGATGCCCCCGCTCTGACCTGCCGGCGCAAGTAGTCGACATCGGCCGACGCCTTGCGCTCGCGCTCAAGCGCATCCGCGAGGGCGATGTTGTTGAGGTATTTGCGGTCGATCACCATCCAGCCGTGACGGCGGGCGATGGTCTCCAGCACCATCGGGTCCTTGGTCGCGGCCAGAAGCGCATCCAGCCGGACGAGATTGATGATCAGGTCCTCGCGGCTTTCCGCGGCATAGGCGTCGAGCATCGCCTTGCTGATCTCGACGCCGTCGAGATAGGTGGACATGGCCTCGGCCACCGCCTCGCGCGGCCGGCCACACCGCCGCAGCGTCTCCGACACGGACTTGGAGATGGCGCGTCCGAGCGTCGATGCCTTGAGGCGGTCCGCCGGATAGCCCGCGGTCGGGTCAACCGGCCGCCAGTCCAGCAGCGACATCTGCTCGCCATGCGCCTTGCGCCGCCGGCTCATGACGGCACCCGATCGCCGGCACGGGCCGGCATCTCGCAAGGGGGGAAGTGCGAGACACCGGCGCCGGCCTCCCCTACCATCGTCAGTTGCGACACCGAACAGATGGAAGGAAAGAGAATGACTGATGATGATCTGGCTGCCGCTCGGGCGACCTTCGATCTGATTGACAGGCATATCAATGTGAAGCTGGAAGCGGTCGGCAACCTGATCACCGGCAACCAGCTTGCTGCGGTGGCGATCATGGACGTCCTCCTTCGAAAGGGGCTTGTGTCCGTCGACGAGTTTGAGGGCTCCCTTCAGACGATGTTGCAGCGCCTTCATCCGGACGATCGGAACGGCACGATTGGCGATTTCTTGCGCAGCACGATCCGCCACCTGCGCAAGGCAGCCGGCGAAGAGCAGCCAGATCGTCCGAACTAGGGCGTACACCGGCGGAGCGGATGACGTTCCTCACCATGGCGATCGCCTCTTTGACGGAGGCGCGGAATGCCCCGCGTTCATCCGCCGACATGAGCGATCTCCATGGTAAGGACAGCGGTCGCCGCGACGGCGGCGGCGCACAGGGTGAGCGCGATCAGGGCGGGCAGCAGCGGGCGAGCCATCATGCCGCCCTCCGGTTCGCCTGGATGGCGCCCTGCCGCTCCAGCTCCGCCACGAACCGCGCCCGGGCGCGCGCGCCGGCCCGGCGCCATGCAGCCATGAGACGATCGAATTCGACATCTTCCGGCGAGAGCAGCGCCGGCCGGGCGCCGGTCAGCGCCGCCGCGGCGGCCTTGACCGACTTGGCATCGCCATTCAGCAGCGCCGTCACCGCCTGCCGCTGGAGCGCAGGCTCCAGCTTGGCGAGGGCATCCAGCTCCACGCCCTTGTCAGCGATCCAGGTCAGGGCGATCTGCGCCCGCACGTCCGGCGCGATCCGGGTGTAACGCGCGATGGAGCGCTGCACGTCGCGCTCGGAGACGCCGAGCTTCGTGGCGACGTCGGATGCAAACGACAATTTGTCGTTTGCATCGCCCCACCGCGCCGCCGCGCCGGCCGCGCCGCGCTTCGTGTCGGGGTACAGCTCCTCGTAGATGCGCTGCCGTTCCGCGAGGTGCGAGGCGCGGTCGAGGGGCGAAAGCTCGCGCCGGATCAGGTTCTCGTCGATCTCGCAAAGCCGGGCTTCCAGCTTGGAGCCCACGAACACGATGGCATCGATCTCGATCCACTCCAGCCGCCGGGCGGCGGTCAGCCGGTGCAGGCCGGCGATCAACCCGTGCCGGCCGCGCACCGCCTTGCCCACCATGATGGGCGCTTGCAGGCCATTCACGGTGAGCGACTGCGCAAGCCCGGCCGCCCAATCCTCGTCGAGCTGGCGGAGGCGATCGGCGGGAATGTCGATCAGATCGATACGGATTTTTGCGACGGCAGATGTCATCATGCGATCCGGTGTTCAGGGTCTACGCGCAAGGTCTACGCGGCCGTGCCGATTTGACGTTCCGCGACCGACGTCGCGGCGCTAGTTTCCCGGCGCTGCGGGATGCGGCTGCCGTCGACACGCCAGCGGCTCGGCCAGATTTGGCGAGGAGAGAGGGAGAGGTACTCGGCGATGGCCATCTCGCCATCGAAATGCGGGCGCCGCAGCGCGGTCCGGCAGGCATGATCCGGTAGCCCTGCGTGGCGGGATAGATCGAGCAGGCTGGAGCCGGATATGCGCACGGCCGCTTTGATCTCTTCGGGATGCCAGTCGCCTTCAGGTGTCCTGGAGACGGTCCATCGGCCGCCCGGCTGACGCAAAGCCATCGGAATTCCTCAGATAGCCCGGCGTGCAGGCCGGGTTTTTCAGGGGTGGGCAAATCACTTCTGTAATCACTTACGGGACCAATATGG
>JAEZMP010000289.1 GCA_023442215.1 Pseudomonadota bacterium | reverse complement strand
AGATCAACCAGGTGGCGGCGGCGATCGGGGCTGCGGTGGAGCAGCAGAACGCGACGACGGCGGAGATCGCGCGGAACGTTCAGCAGGCGGCGCAGGGGACGCAGGAGGTGACGCGCAACATCACCGGCGTGACGCACGCGGCGCAGGCGTCGTCGTCGGCCTCGGTGCAGGTGCTGTCATCGGCGGGCAAGCTGAACCGGCAGGCCTCGAACCTGAGGCTGGAGGTGGAGAACTTCCTGACGACGGTGCGCGCCGCCTGACCGGGATTTCGTCTCGGCGAACCAACTCTCCCGTCCGGCATCCAGCCCGGCGTCCTTTGGGATGCCGGGCTTTTTCGTGTCAGGCCGGCCTGTCAGTCGCGGACGAGGCGGGCGGCGGCGGCGTCGATGGCGGTCGGGGGCAGCGCGATAAGGCGCGGGCCGGCGGTATAGAGCAGCGCCGCCTCGATCGCCCGGCCGGGGAACAGCCGGCGCACCAGCGCGCGGTAGAGCGCGACCTGGGCGAGGTGCGTTTCCGGCACGTCCGACGCGCCTTCCGGCACGCGCCGGTCGGTCTTGAAGTCGACGACGACGACGCGGCCGTCCTCCACCACCAGCCGGTCGATGCGGGCCGACACCTCGATGGGCTCGCCGGACCGCGCGGTGAGACGGCCGGCGAGCGTCACTTCCGAGCGCCCGGCTGCGGAGAACAGCGGGGCGAACGCCGGGGTCGTCGTCACGGAGAGAATCTCGTCGGCGATGCGCCGGCGGTGTTCGACCGCCTCCGGGTCATCGCCGGCAAGCGCCGGGTCGGCTTCCGCCAGCCGGTCGATCGCCGCCCGCATCTGTGTCCCGCCGGCGAGGCCAGTGCCGGCGATCAGCTCCATCGCGCGGTGGATCAGACGGCCCCGCGCGAGCGCCACGGTCTCGCCGGCGCCGGGCGCCGCGACCGGGGTGAAGGGCGTGTCCTCGCCGTCGTCGGCATCGGTGAGCGACAGGGCGGACGACGGCGTCACGGCCCGCGGCGCGGGCGGGACAGGCGGAGCGGCGGAGAGAAGCCACGCCGGCAGGGCACCCGGCGAGGCGGGCGCATCCGCCGGGAGCTCGTCCCGCGGACGGGCGTCGCGACGTCGGTCGTGTTGGCCCTCTTCGCCTCGCCCCGGCGCGCCTTGCGCAGGCGTGTCCGGTTGCGCGTGCAGGTCCTGAGCGTGGGGACTTTGCGCGGTGCCGTCGCCGGGCTTC
This sequence comes from Pseudomonadota bacterium, assembly GCA_023442215.1. Classification (GTDB taxonomy): domain Bacteria; phylum Pseudomonadota; class Alphaproteobacteria; order Rhizobiales; family Segnochrobactraceae; genus Pseudoxanthobacter. Next base: position 3,517 of record JAEZMP010000289.1, on the reverse strand, counting down.
TGCCAGCGCATGACCTCGCGGCCGGCATGATCGGTCGTGACGGAGGCGGTCGGGGCGAGCCCGCGCGCCACCATCGCGGTCCACGACTGCTCGGCCGGACCGTTCTTCGGCGACCAGCCGCAGACATAGAGCCGGTCGGCCGCGCGGGTCATCGCGACATAGAGCAGGCGGCGATATTCCGCCGCCGCGCGCTCGCGTTCTTCCATGACGCGCCGCTCGACGGCCGCAGGCCGCAGCGCCTTCGACGGCGCCCACACGAGGCCGTGCGCGGCCTCCGCCTCGGGCGGCGCCAGCGGAACCGCGACGATCTTCGGATCGTGCTGGGCGTGGACGGGCGCCCCGCCGCCGTCGACCAGGAACACGACCGGCGCCTCCAGCCCCTTGGAGCCGTGCACCGTCATCACCCTGACCTCGCGCGGGTTGGTCTCGGTCTCGCGCCGCACCCGGAACGGCCGCGCCGTGAACCAGGCGAGGAAGCCCTCCAGCGTCGGGGGCTCGGCGGCCTCGTGGGCGAGGGCCGCGGAGAGGAAGGCGTCGAGCACGTCGTCCGCCTCCGGACCGAGGCGGGCGAGGAACGCGGCCCGGCCACCGTCGCGGCCGAGCACCCCGGCATAAAGCTCGAACGGCCGCACCCGGTCGAGCCGCGCGCGCCAGCCCTCGAGCCGGCTCAGAATCGCCGCCGCAGCAGCGTCGGTCGCGGCACGCGCCGCGAGCGATGCCCAGAGCGTGCCGGTTCGCCCGTGCGCCAGTTCGAACAGGGTGGTCTCGTCGAGCCCGAACAGCGGACCCTTCAGCACCGCGGCGAGGTTGAGGTCGTCGGCCGGCAGCAGCAGCACCCGGCCGAGGGCGACGAGATCCATGACCGCGATGTGGTCGGACAGCACGATCTGGTCGGCGCCGGCGACGGGCACGCCGCGACGCTTCAGGGCGCGGCTCACCGCCTCCACGAACGGCCCGCGCTTGCGGACGAGCACGAGGATGTCGCCCGGCGCGATCCGTCGGCCGTTCGAAAGCCGCTCGCCGCGCTCCATCCAGCGGGCGACGGTATCGGCGATGCGCTCGGCGACGATGGCCTGGGGGCTCGCTGGGGACAGCCGGTCGAGCGCGGCGAGCCAGTCGTCGTCCTCCTCCCGCTCGGCAGGCGCGACCGGCGGCCAGATCTCGACGAGGCCGGGTTCGGCCCGGCGGATGGCTTCGTGGACCGGCGGCGTCGGCGGCGAGGACAGGCCGGCATGGGCGGCGGGATCGGCGAACACGGCATCGACGGCGGCGAGCACGTCGGGCGTCGAGCGGAACGAGAGGTGCAGCTCGACATTGTGGAACGGCAGCGCCGCGCCTTCCGAGCGGGTGCGGAAATCGAGCCGCATCCGGGCGAATTCCTCGGGCGCCGCGCCCTGGAAGCCGTAGATCGACTGCTTCTCGTCGCCGACCGCGAACATGGTGCGGCGTCCGCCGAAGGCGCTTTCGCCGGCGAAGAATTCCTCGGCGAGGCTGCGCACCACCCGCCACTGCAGCGGGCTCGTGTCCTGCGCCTCGTCGACGAGGATGTGCTCGACGCCGCGGTCGAGCTTGTAGCGCACCCACGCGGCGGCATCCGTGCGGGTCAGGAGATCCGCCGCCCGCGCGACCTGGTCGGAATAATCGATCAGGCCGCGGCGGCGCTTCTCGCCCTCGACATGGTCGAGCACCGCGTCCGCCAGCGTCACCAGCGCGCGGGTGGATTCGATCGCCCGGGCGGCGGTGAGCCGGTCCAGAAGGTCGGAGACGCGGGCCTGCTCGGCCTCGTAGGCCGGGCCGATATCGGCGACCTTCGCGGCGACGGGCTTTGTCAGCGCGGCCTCGAAGCCGCGCGGCAGGCCCTTGGAATCGAACAGCATCCGCATCCACGCGGCCTGCCGCGCGCCTGCCTCCGCCGCCGGATCGCGATAGAGCGTGAGGTCGGCGAGCCGCTCGCCCGCGCGCTTGCCGCCGGAGGCGAGCGCCTCGCCGAGGCGGGTCAGCGCCTCCGGGGCGATCGCGCAGTCGTCGCAGAACGCCCGCACGAGGCTTTCGAGGCTGTCGCCCGGCCGAAGCCCCAGCGCCGGACCGAGCGCGCCGACCGCCCCCTCGACGCCGCCGTGCTCCCGGAGCCACGCCCGCAGGATCTCGCGGCGGGCGACGAGTTCGCCCACCATCTCGCGCAGGCTGCCGTCGGTGAGCCGCCCGACGAGGAGCGTCAGCGTCCGCCCGAGGGCGCCGTCCGGCTCGGCGGCCACCCGGCGCAGCACGACCGCGAGGCCGGCCTCCACCAGTTCCGCCGCCATCTGGTCGTCGATGACGGTGAAGCGGCCGGCGACGTTGGCCTCCAGCGGGAACTGGGCCAGCAGCGAGGCGCAGAAGGCGTGGATGGTCTGGATCTTCAGGCCGCCCGGGGTCTCCAGTGCGCGGGCGAACAGCCGGCGCGCATTGGCGAGCCCGGTCGCATCCGGCACGCGGCCCTCGATCTTCTCAAGCGCGCGGGAGAGGTCGGCATCGCTGAGGACGGCGAACTTCGCGAGCTGGTCGAACACGCGCTGCGCCATGTTGGCGGCCGCGGCGGTGGTGTAGGTGAGGCAGAGGATGCGGCCGGGATCGGTGCCGGCGAGCAGCAGGCGCACCACGCGGCGGACCAGCACGTAGGTCTTGCCCGAGCCGGCATTGGCCGACACCCACGCGGAGGCCGTGGGATCGGTGGCATTGGCCTGCGCCGCGCGGGTGTGCGGCGGAATATCCGGCGCCGGGGAGGGCGAGGCGGTCGCGCTCATGAGTCCTCTCCTCCCCCGAGCGACCATTCGCGCACCCGGGCGAGGTGATCGTAATCGCCGGTAAACTCGCGCTCGAAGGCGATGGCGGTGCGCGAGGGATAACCGCTGCCGGGCTGGCGATAGCGCGCGAGCAGGGCGACGAGCCGCTCGAACGCCCGCCCTGCGAGGTCGTCGAGGGTGCCGTCCTTCGGCGCGACCGTGGTCACGGTCACCGGCGGCGTGCCGCCGCGAAGGCCGACATAGGCGAGTTCCTCCACGCTTCCGCCCGCTGCCACGCCCTCGAAGGCGCCGCGTCTGGCCATCGCCGCCTCGAGCGGCAATTGCGGCGCGAGCAGCGAGGCGACCTGCTTCGCCGTCGGGGCGTAGCCGGTCTTGTAGTCGAGGACGGACAGCGCGCCGCCGGGAAATTCGTCGATGCGGTCGGCGCGGCCGGTGAGGGTGAACCCGGTCCCGCCGACCGGCACCGGCAGTTCGCCCTTGCGCTCGTTGTGGCGCCGGAGCGGGCGGGGCCGCTTCGCCTCTTCCGCCACCAGCGCCGCGGCCACCCGCTCGAAGCGCGGCCACCACAGGGCGACGACTTCCGGGTAGGCCTCTATGGCGCGGAAGGCCTCGCGGCCCGCCGCGACCAGGCGGGCGACGGCGGCTTCGTCGAACCGGTCGGGCGCGGTCTCGAAAAAGGCTGCGACGGCCGCGTGGATCATCGTGCCGCGCTCGGCGCCGCCGGGATCGTCGGC
>JAEZMP010000257.1 GCA_023442215.1 Pseudomonadota bacterium | reverse complement strand
AGCCAGATGCGCGCGCTGAACGGGCAGATCGAGCAGCTCAGTCACCAGATCATGCAGCTGCAGCAGCAGATCCAGCAGATGCAGGAGCTCAACGAGTTCCGCTTCCAGCAGCTGGAAGGCGGCAAGGGCGGCACGCCCGCCAAGCCGATGAAGAAGTCGTCGCTCGAGGGCGGTCCGCCGCCCGCGGGCGGCGCCGGCACCGATGTCGCCGCGCTGCCGGCGGACGGTTTCTCCCCCCAGCCCGAGGCCGCTCCGCCCACACCGGGCGGGGCTGGACCGGTCGGCACCTTCCCCGCAGCCGAGCCCGCCGGCAGCACGGCGGCCGCGCCGTCGGCACCGGGCAGCGGCCCTCTCGACCTGACCGCACTGATCCGGGCGAACGACCCCTCGGCCGATGTCGCTGCGGGGGCGCCGCCGGCAGATCCCGCCTCCACCGCGGGGCTTTCCGATACGGGCGCCGTCGCGGCGGCGCCGCCTGCGAATCTCGGCACCTTGCCGGCTTCGGACGTTCCCGGCGTCGGTTCGCCGACATACACGCCACCCGCAGGCACCCAGGTCGCGGCCGTACCCGGCCCGTCTTCTGCGCCGGCGACGCCGCGCACCGCCTACGACGAAGCCTACGGCTACGTCATGCGGGGGGATTATGTTCAGGCGGAATCGGCGTTCCGCCGCTTCCTCGCGTCCTATCCCGGCGACAAGCTGGAACCGGACGCGCAGTACTGGCTCGGCGAGAGCCTCTATTCCCGTGGCAACTATCGCGACGCCGCGACGGCCTTCCTCGAGGGCTACACCCAGCATCCCGAAAGCCGCAAGGCGCCGGACAGCCTGTTCAAGCTCGGCCTTTCGCTGAACGGCATGGGCGAGAAGAGCGCCGCATGCGCGTCTTACAAGGAACTGCTGTCGCGCTATCCCTCCGCGTCCGCCGCGCTGCGTGATCGCGTCCGCGCGGAGCAGAAGACTGCCGGCTGCTGACGGCTGTGCCGGAGACGGAACACCCTGCGGCCGGTACGTCCGCCGCCTCCGCGTCCGGGGCATCCGCTCCCGTCCGCGCCGATGAACTCGATACCCTGTTCGCCCCGCTGAGCGCCCATCGAAGCGTGCTGCTCGCGGTATCCGGCGGCTCCGATTCCACAGCCCTCGCCGTCCTGTTCGCCCGCTGGCGCAGTCTCCGCGCCCGGATGCCGGACGAAACGGCCCTCTCTGGTTCTGCCGCCTCGCCCGTTCCCTCCGCCGTCGTCGCGACGGTCGACCACGCCCTCCGTGCCGGTTCGGCCGATGAGGCGAAGGCCGTCGGCGAACTTGCCGGCCGGCTCGGCCTGCCCCACCGCATTCTCGTCTGGGAGGGGGAAAAGCCGACATCGGACCTTCAGGCGGCGGCGCGCGACGCCCGCTATGCCCTGCTGCTCGAGGCGACGCGGCAGTGCGGTGCCACGGCGATCGTCACCGCCCACACGCGCGACGACCAGGCCGAGACCTTTCTGATGCGGCTCGCGCGCGGCAGCGGGCTTGCCGGGCTTTCGGCCATGCGTCCCGAACGCCAGCTCGACGAGTGCGTGCTCGCGCGCCCGCTGCTCGGCATCGACCGCGAGCGTCTGCGGGCGACGCTTCGCGCCGCCGGCATAACCTGGAGCGACGATCCCTCGAACGACAACCCGGCCTTCGCCCGCGTGCGGCTTCGCGGGCTGATGCCGCTTCTGGCCGCAGAGGGGCTGACCGCGGCCCGTCTCTCGGCGACCGCCGCCCGGCTCGCCCGCGCACAGGCCGTCATCGACGATCTCGTCGACGATCTCGCCGACCGCGCCGTGGAGCGCCATCCTGGGGGGTTTGCGGCCATCGATCTGGCGGCGTTCTCTGAGGCGCACGAGGAAGTCGCGCTCCGGCTGTTCTCGCGCGTCATTTCCGATGTCGGCGGCGGCTGGTACGGCCCGCGCCTCGAAAGGCTCGAAGCCGCGTTCCGGGCGATCACCGCGCCGCTGCCGGATGGCGCCACCCGCCCGCCCGCCCGCACGCTCGGCGGTACCGCGATTGTGCGCCGGGGCGCGCGCCTGTGGATCCATCGCGAGCCCGGGCGCGACGGCCTGCCGCGTCTGGCGCTCGCCCCCGGCGAGACCGCGACGTGGGACGGCCGCCTCGGCGTTTCGCTTGCGTCCGCCGCCCCCCACCCGGTCACGGTGGCCGCGCTCGGTTCCGGCGGCAACAAACTGACCGGGATCAAGGCGGGTGCCGTTGTCCGGCGCGATGCTGACCGGCCTCCGGCGTCCGCCCTGGCGACCGTTCCCGCGGCATGGGCGGAGGGGGCACTGGTGGCAGTGCCGGCGCTGAACTTCTATTCGGCGCCGGCCTGGGCCGGGTTCATCGGTTTCCGGCCGTGGCCGCGACACGACGGAGCGCGCGGGCGATAGGCAGACCGTTCGGCAAAAGGCCGGAACCGTCCGGTGGGGATTGGCGTCGAATCGGTCCTTGCACCGGGCTTGGCATTGCCGGCCGTCGCACCTATGTTTCGGGAGACAAGCGGGGGATGCACCCGCGGCGAAGGGTCGGTCATGAACAACACATTTCGGAACTTCGCGCTGTGGGTGATCATCGGTCTCCTGCTGATCGCGCTGTTCCAGCTTTTCCAGAGCCCCGGCAACCGTGCGGCCTCGACGGACGTTCCGTTCTCCCAGTTCCTGAGCGACGTCGACGACGGCTCTGTGAAGTCGGTCACGATCGTCGACCAGCAGATCTCGGGCACATATGCGCGCGGCGGCTCGTTCCAGACCTTTGCCCCGCGTGACGCCAGCTACATCGACAAGCTCGAAGCCAAGGGCGTGACCATCACGGCGAAGCCCGCCGGCGAGAACTTCTCGCTGATCGGCGCCCTGATCTCGTGGTTCCCGATGCTGCTGATCCTCGGCATCTGGCTGTTCGTCATGCGCCAGATGCAGGGTTCGGGCGGCAAGGCCATGGGCTTCGGCAAGTCGAAGGCCAAGCTCCTGACCGAGGCCCACGGCCGCGTCACCTTCGACGACGTCGCCGGCGTAGACGAGGCCAAGGAGGACCTGCAGGAGATCGTGGACTTCCTTCGCGATCCGCAGAAGTTCCAGCGCCTCGGCGGCCGCATTCCGCGCGGCGTACTTTTGGTCGGCCCGCCCGGCACCGGCAAGACGCTCTTGGCGCGCGCCATAGCCGGCGAAGCGAACGTCCCGTTCTTCACTATCTCGGGTTCCGACTTTGTCGAGATGTTCGTCGGCGTCGGTGCCAGCCGCGTGCGTGACATGTTCGAGCAGGCGAAGAAGAACGCGCCCTGCATCATCTTCATCGACGAAATCGACGCGGTCGGCCGCCATCGCGGTGCCGGCCTCGGCGGCGGCAACGATGAGCGCGAGCAGACCCTGAACCAGCTTCTCGTGGAGATGGACGGTTTCGAGGCGAACGAGGGCATCATCCTGATCGCCGCGACCAACCGTCCGGATGTGCTCGACCCGGCGCTGCTGCGTCCGGGCCGTTTCGACCGTCAGATCGTCGTGCCGAACCCGGACGTCGTCGGCCGCGAGCGCATCCTCAAGGT
>JAEZMP010000253.1 GCA_023442215.1 Pseudomonadota bacterium | reverse complement strand
TATTCGAGGAAAGGCATCTGCAGCAGTGGAATTTAGTGCGAGACTTTTCGTAAGTGTTGTGAATGGCTTTGTATTTTCAGAAAATTGGAATGGGATGCGTACAATGAAAACCTGACATTAATTGGTTCTATCAAGAGGTACAAGAAAAAGTAGGGGTTTTACCAGTGGCTGTTCTGGCAGACAAGATATACCGATTTTTACTAAGCATAGAATACTGGAGTTATATGGGAATTTGTGGAGTGTAAAATAAAATGTGCTTACCGTTAAGGAAGCCCTAAATAACAGAAGAGGTGTTTTGTGGATAGAGTATATAAATTTATAGTAGAGTGCATGAGTGAAAATAAAATGAATAGGCAAACGGCTATAGAACTGATTAAACTTTTGAAACAGGGAGAATCAAATTCATCAGGTAATGACATAGCCGTGATAGGTATGGCTGCTAGACTTCCTGGAGCAAGAGATATTGAGGGATTCTGGGATAATATAAAAAATGGAGTAGACTGTATATCAGAGTTTCCTGATGTTAGGAGGCAGGATATTACCAGATATCTAAATTTTACTGGTATGCCTATAGAGGAAATTGCCTTTTGTGAAAGCGCATTTCTGGATGAGATAGATAAATTTGACTATAAATTCTTTCACATGTCTCCAAAAGAAGCAAGTATAATGGATCCCGCACAAAGGATTTTTCTGGAGGTTGCATGGCAAGCTATTGAGAACGCAGGGTATGGCGGAAAAAAACTGTCAGGAAGTAATACAGGTGTCTATGTTGGTTTTGCTGGTAATGTAAAAGACATGTATTCTAAACTTATAGTGGATATCGATCCATCGTTACTTGCTATTTCTATGACAGGAAATTTGACATCTATAATACCGAGTAGATTATCATATCTTTTGGACTTGAGAGGTCCTAGTATGGTTGTGGATACAGCTTGTTCTTCAGCTCTTGTTTCTGTTGACTTAGCTTGTCAAGCCATTAGAAACGGTACTTGTGAGTATGCTATTGTTGGTGGCATAAACATTGATACAGTACCTATTGATAAAGAATATTCGAGGATTGGAATAGAATCCACTGACGGAAAGACACGGGCATTTGATGAAAAATCTAGTGGCTCTGGTATAGGAGAAGGGATTGCGGCAGTGCTTTTAAAGCCATTAAGCAAAGCTTTAAAAGATAAAGACAATATCTACTCAGTAATTAAGGGGACTGCCTCCAATCAGGATGGAAAATCTGCCGGGTTAACAGCTCCAAATCCTGCCGCTCAGGCTGATGCGATAGTCAGGGCATGGGAGAATGCACGTATAGAACCTGAAACAATCACATATATAGAAACTCATGGAACAGGTACAAACTTGGGTGATCCTATAGAAATTCAGGGTATACAGAATGCTTTTAATAACTATACCGACAAAAAACAATTCTGCGCTATAAGTTCTGTAAAGACAAATATAGGACATTTATGTGAGGCGGCTGGGCTGGTTAGTATGATAAAAGCAAATATGGCATTAAGGGATAAAGTGATTCCTCCATCCATTTATTTTAGTACACCAAATAGTAGAATAAATTTTGGGAATTCACCAGTCTACATTAACACAAGATTAAGAGACTGGGTATCAACGGATAAACCAAGAAGATGTGGAGTTAGTTCCTTTGGAATCAGCGGAACAAACTGTCATGTAATTCTAGAAGAGGCTGCAGTTGATCCAGATAATAGGTCTAACCTTGAGGGTTTTCAAATTATAACGTTATCTGCTGTCAGTAATGAGGCATTAAAAGAGTTGATAAGAGGTTATGTTGAGTTTTTGGATAAATCACCTGAGTTAAGGATAGATAGCGTGTGTTATACAGCGAATACAGGTAGAGGGCACTATAATTTCAGATTAGCCATAATTACTCAAGGTATTGGCGAACTACAAGAAATATTCCGTAAATTAGTTGTTGGAATATATGAAGACGAAAGAGTATATTTTGGACAGTCTAAGGATGAAATAGATAACAGTCAGAATGAAGGCACTAAAATAACCAAACAGCAAAAAGTTAATATGGGTATACTAGTAAATCAGAAAATAGAAGAATTTATTAACGGTGATAGGCAAAACAATGATTTACTTAAAACAATCTGCAGTTTGTATGTGAGAGGGGCAGATGTAGATTGGGAGGAATTTTTCGGAGAGGATAAGCCAAAAAAAATACCCCTTCCTGTGTATCCTTTTGAACGCCACAGGTGTTGGATTAATATACCAGAATTTGAGAATGCAGATAATAACGATTTAATGTCATCTATATATCATAAGATTTTGTGGGTTCAGGAGGATTTAAGCTCTGACAATCGAGATAATAATCAAGATAATATTGAAGGAACTGTTTTAGTTTTAAAAGATGAGTCGTATGAAGATGAGAATCTGGCAATACGTTTTATTAGTCGGCTTGAGGAAGAAAAGACAAAAGTGATAGTCGTAAATTTAGGTAAATCATTTGTAAAAGCCGCTGATGGAAGTTATAAAATAAGCAACACTGAGGAGGACTACAATAGGCTCTTTTCAGATATACGAATAAGTGATGTAAAATATGTAGTTCATATGGCAACAATAAAGGAAAAAGAAGAAATTAAGACAATAGAAGAACTCTTAGAGAGCCAGAAAAAAGGAATTTATAGCTTGTTCTACACAATTAGA
>JAEZMP010000244.1 GCA_023442215.1 Pseudomonadota bacterium | reverse complement strand
TCGTCAACGTGATGCTGATCTTCGCGCTGATCACGCTGCTCGGCGCGACGCTGACCTTGCCCGGCATCGCCGGCATCGTGCTGACCGTCGGCACCGCGGTCGATTCGAACGTGTTGATCTACGAGCGCATCCGCGAGGAAGCGCGCGCCGGTCGCTCCGCCGTCATGGCGATCGACCTCGGGTTCAAACGGGCCTTGAACACGATTCTCGATGCGAACATCACCATGTTCATTTCGGCCGTGGTGCTGTTCTATCTGGGATCGGGGCCGATCCGCGGCTTTGCCATCACGCACGCGCTCGGCATCGTGACGACCATGTTCACCGCCGTCACCTTCACCCGGATGCTGGTGGTGTTCTGGGTACGCTGGCGGCGCCCCACGGTCATCTCGGTCTGACGGAGCGGGTCGTCCAGGGCGCGGCCGGGGGAAGCGGAACCCGGCTTTTCGAGGAAGGCCGCGCCACCAAGGGAATAGGATCGCGACGGGCAGGCAAGTCCGCGCGTCGTGATCGAAAAGGAACTGCCCGATGAAGCTCCTGCGCATCATTCCGGACGGCACGAAGATCGGCTTCATGCGCCTTTGGCGCTACATGCTACCGATCTCGGTGGTGCTGTCGCTCGCCTCGGTCATCGCGTTCTTCACGGTCGGACCGAACTACGGCATCGACTTCAAGGGCGGCACCGTCGTCGAGATCACCACCAAGGACGGCAAGCCGGCGGACCTTTCCTCGCTGCGCGCCGCGATGGGCGATCTCAACCTAGGTGAGGTGCAGATCCAGGAATTCGGAAAGCCGGACGACGTCCTGATCCGCGTCGCGCGGCAGGAGGGCGGCGACGAGGCGCAGCAGCGCGCGCTGGTGCTCGTCCGCGATGCCTTGGGCGACAACTACAACATCTCTCGAACGGAAGTCGTCGGCCCCAGGGTGTCCGGCGAACTGGCCCGCAACGGTACCATCGGCCTCCTGGTGACGCTGGCGGCGATCATGGTCTATGTGTGGTTCCGGTTCGAATGGCAGTTCGCCGTCGGGGCGATCATCGCGACCATCCACGACGTGATCCTGACCTTGGGCATCTATACGATCGTGCCGTTCGAGTTCAACCTGTCGAGCATCGCGGCGATCCTGACGATCGTCGGCTACTCACTGAATGACACCGTCGTCGTCTACGATCGAATTCGAGAAAATCTTCGCAAATACAAGAAGATGCCGATCTCCGACCTGATCGATCTGTCCGTCAACGAGACTCTCGGGCGCACGATGATCACGTCGTTCACGACGCTGATCGCCCTGATCTCGCTTTACGTGTTCGGCGGCGAGGTGATCCGGTCGTTCACATTCGCCATGATCTTCGGCGTGGTGGTTGGCACGTTCTCGTCGATCTACATCGCGGCGCCCGTGCTTATCTATTTCAAGCTGCGCCGCGACAAGCAGAGCGGCGAGGAAGGCGCGGCGACCGCAACCGGCGCCGTCTGATCCCGTTCGCCGAGCACGGCCGGCATCCGTAGAGGCAAGGGGAGGGCGTCATGGCACCGCGCGGCATCATCATCCGCGACGCCCACTATCCCGACCGTGCGCAGATCGAGGCCTATGGCGACGGCGGCTTTCGCTTCGCCGGCATGTCGCACCGCGGCGCAATCCTGGCCCTGCCGAGCGGCATCCACGGCTGGACGCCGGTGACTGCCGCCGACCTTGACCGGGAAGCGTTTGCAAGGGTTCTGGAGACGGCCGGCGCCATCGACCTTTTTCTGCTCGGCACCGGCGAGCGCATGGTGCCGCTCCCGGGCGATCTGGCGTGGCATCTGCGCGGCGCCGGGCTTCGCGTCGAGGCGATGTCGACCGGCGCGGCAGTCCGCACCTACAACGTCATGCTCGCCGAGGAGCGGCCCGTCGCCGCGGGCTTCCTGCCGGTGTTCTGACGGGCGGCGCCCGTCAGGCCTGCCGTCATCGAGCCGGCGGGCCGCATCGTCCGGCCATACCCCTCACGGAACGATCCGGCTTTTCCGTCATTCCACGTTGCCAACGCTTCGCCCGGGATCACCCCGGCCTCTCGTTTCGGATGCCGATATGACGGACGCCGACAGACCGATGGACGCCGCGGCGCACTGCCTCGATCTTGTGCGGCAGCATGACAAGGACCGCTATCTGGCGATCCTGTTCGCGCCTGAGGAGACGCAGCCGGCTCTGGCGGCGCTCGCGGCGTTCGAAATCGAGATCGCCCGGGTCCGTGAAGTCGTGCGCGAGCCCATGCCGGGAGAAATCCGCCTGCAGTGGTGGCGCGACGTCATCGATGCGGATGCCGTCAGCGGTCATCCGGTCGCCGACACGCTCGTGGCGGCAGTCGCGCGCTATCGCCTTCCGAAACCGGCGCTGATCGCCCTGATCGATGCCCATGGCTTCGATCTCTACGACGACCCGATGCCGAGCCTGACGGATCTTGAGGGTTATGCCGGCGAGACGGCCGGGGCCTTGTTTCAACTCGCCGCCATCGTGCTCGCCGGTGGCAACGACCCCGGCACGGGTTCCAGGGCGGGCCACGCCGGCGTCGCCTTCACCATCGCTCGCGTGCTTCAGTCGCTTCCGCTGGCATCGTCGCGGGGTCAGGTCTTTCTGCCTGCCGATGTACTCGCGCGCCACGGCGTCGACGTGGCCGACATCCGCGCGGGCCGGATGACGCCTGGTCTCGCCGCCGCGCTCAAGGAGATGCGCGGGCACGCCGAGCATCATCTCACGCGGGTGGGTGATATCGCCTCCACCATTCCGCCCGCGACCGTTCCGGCCTTCCTGCCGCTCGCCGGCCTTCCTGCGCTGCTGAAGCGCCTCGCGCGCAGCAAGGATGATCCCCTGCACACGCAGACGGAGACGCCGGCGCTCGCCCGCATCTGGCGGATGTGGTGGATCGCGCGGCGTGCGCGGCGCAGGGTCTGATCCCGCAGGAAGCTCAGTGCCCTTGCCGGGCGGTCGTGCTGTCGACATGAGTTCCGATCAAAGTGCCGCCGCCCGACGCCAATGATTCGGGTCTTGCAACGAACCGGGAAGGATTCGGCATGAGCAAAGAGCAGAGCCGCAAGGCCAAGGCGCTGGCCGAGGGGAGCACGCCCGTCGAACTGCCCTATCGCCCCTGCGTCGGCATCGTGCTGCTGTCCCCGAGCGGGCGGGTCTTCGTCGGTGAGCGCCACGGTGGGGAAGAATCCGCCGGCATGCCAAACCCCTGGCAGTTGCCCCAGGGCGGCATCGACGACAAGGAAGACCCGGCGGAAGCTGCCCGGCGCGAGCTCTATGAAGAAACCGGCATCCACACCGTCAGCCTGCTGGCGGAGGCTCCGGAGTGGCTGCGCTACGATCTGCCGCCGGAACTCGTCGGCAAGGCCTGGAAGGGGCGCTATCGCGGCCAGATCCAGAAATGGTTCGCCTTCCGCTTCGACGGCGACGAAACGGAGATCGATGTCCGCAACCCGCCTGACGGCCACAAGCCCGAGTTCGCCTCGTGGCGCTGGGAGGACATCGAGCGGCTGCCGGATCTCGTCGTGCCGTTCAAGCGCGAGGTCTACGAGAAGATCGTCGCGATCTTCCGTCCGCTGACGACGGCGTGACGTACGCGCGGCGTGGCGTCAAAGCGCGAGCTTGCCGCGCCGCATCTCGAACAGCGCGATGCCCGTCGAAATGGCGAGGTTGAGCGAATCCGCCTGACCCGCCATGGGAATCTTGACGAGTTGGTCGCAGGCCGCCGCGATTTCCGGCGAGAGACCGGCCTGTTCGTTGCCCATTACCAGCATGGCCGGCTCGCGATAGTCGACCGAGCGGATGTCGACCGCCCCGGCGAGGTGGGTGCCGACGACGAGGCCCCGGTAGGACTTCCGCCACGCGAGGAAGTCCGCGACCGACGCGCGCGCCAGCGGCACATGGAAGAACGAGCCCATGGTGGCGCGCACTGCTTCCAGCCCGAACGGGTCCGTCGTCTCGCCGACGAGGAGCACGCCGGCCGCGCCGAGCGCGTCGGCGGTGCGGATGATGGTGCCGAGATTGCCGGGATCCCGCACCGCTTCCAGCGCAATCCAGATGCCGGGCTTCGTTGCCGCGACCGCGTCGAGCCCGCCGATGTGCTGCTCGAACACGCCGATCACCGTCTGCGGGTTGTCGCGACGGGATATCTTCGCCATCACCGCTTCGTTCGCCTCGATGACGAGCGCGCCGCGGGCGCGTGCGGTCGCGGCGGTTCTGGCGACGAAGGCATGCGCGATGGCGTCGGACGCCACCACGAGCGTACGCACCGGCCAGCCGGCCGCGAGCGCATCGGCGGCGAGCTTTGCGCCTTCGCCGAGAAAGAGGCCGGTCTCCGCGCGGTGCTTGCGCAGCTGCAGCGCGCGGATCTCCTTGATGGTGGGGTTGGCGAGGCTCGTTATGGCCTTGAACGCGCCCGCGTGCTGCAGGTCCGCATTCGGCGGGCGCACAGGGTCGGGCGCGGGCGCGCGGCCGCGCCGGTCGTCATAGGGCGGTTCCCGACTCATCGCGCGCTCCAGCGGGTGAACATCGAGGTCGGCAGCAGCCGGCCGGTTTCGGCTTCGACAAGGGCGAGTTCGCCCGATTCGAGCTTGCCCCCGAGATCGCCGAAAATCTCCTCGCCGAGGCGGTGGGCCGCAAGGAACGAAGCCCGGATCGCATAGGCGGTGAGCGCGATGAACAGGGGTTCCTGCGCCATCACGGCGCGCACCAGGCGCAGCATCTCGGCCAGGCTATCGAACAGCTCCCAGACCTCGCCCTTCGGTCCGCGGCCGAACTTGGGCGGGTCGAGAATGACGCCCTCGTAGGTCGAACCGCGCCGTTCCTCGCGGGCGGTGAACTTCACCGCGTCGTCGAGGATCCACCGGATCGGCAGCGATTCCATGCCGGACAGCACCTGGTTCTCACGCGCCCAGGCGATCGCCTTCTTGGAGGCATCGACGTGGGTGACCTTCGCGCCGGCGTCGGCGCAGAGCAGCGAGGCGACCCCGGTATAGCCGAACAGGTTGAGCACCCGCACCGGGCGGCCGGCATTGCGGATGCGATCTGTCATCCAGTCCCAATGGGCGCGCTGTTCGGGGAACACGCCGACATGGCGGAAGCCGGTGAAACGGCAGATGAAGCGAGCCGCACCGTAGCGCATTTCCCACGCCTCCGGCAGCGCGCGGTTCGCGCGCCACCGGCCATGGCCGTCGTCCTCGTCGGTGCCGGTGAACACCGCGTCCGCCCGGCTCCATTCGGCTTCGGAGAGCCGCGGCGTCCACATCGCCTGCGGCTCCGGACGGTCGACGACGATATCGCCGTAGCGCTCCAGCTTGCGGCCGTGGCCGGAATCGATCAGGGCGAAATCTTCCCATCCATCGGCTTCGAGCACGAAGGCGGGCTGGGCGGGACGGGGAGCGGGGCGGGCGGATGCGAACGACATGGCTCGAATTAGTGCATGATCCGGGAAAGGGAAACCACGTTTTTCGGCGGAGCGCGCGCGTCCGCCGTGAGTCGTCCAAACTCATGCCCGATCAGAGAGATCCGGTGAAGACCCGATTCCGTCCGCAGGCGATCTCCTTTAGAAGGAAGTGCCGAGCACGGCCGCCCCGGCCTTGCCACCCCGAAGGAGACCGCCCGATGGAAATGACCGGGGAGTATCGCATTCCCGCGCCGCGCCAGGTTGTCTGGGACGCGCTCACCGACCCGAGCGCTCCAATCGCCCCGGTGACGATTTCCGGCCAGGTGGCCCCGCAGTCCCTGACGCTGACGCTTGCCGACGGCACAGGCATCGGCGTTGCGCTCGTCGAGGACGGCGACGAGACCATCCTCGGCTATACCGGCCTCGGTGAGGCTGTCTCGGTCGGCCGTGTGGCGGCATTCTTCGATGCGTTCGCGGTCCGCTTCGGCGGCGAAAGCACCCTCGATGAGGTCATGCCAATCGCGCCGACCCACGTGCCGAAGGTCGACGAACTGGTTGAGGAAGTCGAGCAGGCGGCAGAACAGGCGGAAGAACGCCTCGAGGTCGCCGCCGGCAAGGGCTTTCTCGGCGGTCCCATCGCGTGGGGCTTCATCGCCGTTGCCGTGCTGATCGTGCTGCTCGCGATCTTCCGCTGACGATCGGGTGCCGTTGGCCGGGTGCCGGCGGTGCGGCGCCGCAGCCGGCTGCCGCTTCTTCATGTGGTTCGTGATCCAACAAGGCTTCTCCGCCGCGGCGTGCCGGGTTCTTCTCCGGCCGTCCGAGAGACCTGTGAGAGGGTAGGCCGATGTCCGCTCCGCCGATCGAAGATCCGGTTTTCACCCTGAGCTGTGGTCCCGTCGAGGTTTATCCGGCGGTGCTGCGCGCGCTGTCGAAGCCGGTGCTCTATCACTACGATCCGGCTTTCCTCGCGTTCTATGAAAAGGTCAACGAGAAGGCCAAAGCGGCGCTCAGGCTTTCCAATGCGCCCGTCATCCTGCAGGGCGAGCCGGTGCTCGGGCTGGAAGCCGCCGCCGCCTCGCTGATCGCACGCGACGACGTGGTGCTGAATCTCGCCTCCGGAGTCTATGGCAAGCTGTTCGCGTTCTGGGCAGCGCGCTACGCTCGCGAGGTCATCGAACTCGAGGTGCCGTTCAACGAGGCGATCGATCCCGCAGCGGTGGAGGCCGCGTTCAAGGCGCGGCCGGATATCCGCGTCGTCTCCGTGGTGCATCACGACACCCCGTCCGCCACCATCAATCCGCTGGCGGAGATCGGCCGCATCGTGGCCGCCCACGGCGCCTACATGCTGGTCGACGCGGTGTCTTCCTTCGGCGGCATGGACGTCCACCCCGAGCCGACCCATTCCGACCTGTTCGTGACCGGCCCCAACAAGTGCCTCGGCGGTTCACCGGGCCTGACGCTGCTTGGGGTCTCGGATCGGGCCTGGGCGAAGATGGAAGCGAATCCGGATGCGCCGCGCGCCTCGATCCTGAGCATCCTCGACTGGAAGGACGCCTGGCGCAGCGATCGCGGCTATCCGTTCACGCCGTCGGTGTCGGAAATCTACGGTCTCGATGCCGCGCTCGATCTCTATCTCGCCGAGGGTCCCGATAGGGTCTGGGCGCGTCACGGCCTCACGGCGCGGGCGTTCCGCGCCGGCATCGTGGCGATGGGGCTCGACCTCTGGGCGGCGAGCGAAGCCGTCGCCTCGCCCACGGCGACGGCCGTGCGTGTTCCGGACGGCATCGACGACGGCGAACTGCGCCGGGCGATCCGCGGCCGTTATGGGGTGATGATCTCGGCCGGCATGCGCGAGACCGCGGGCAAGCTCGTCCGCCTCGGCCACATGGGTCCGACGGCGCAGCCGCTGCACGCGGTCATCGGCCTGACCGCGCTCGGTGGGGCGTTCCGCGCTATCGGCCACAAGGTCGATATCGGGGCCGGCACCGAGGCGGCGATGGCGGTCATCGACGCCGCGATGTGACGCAAGGCGTCCTCCGCAGGGCACAAAAAAGCCCCGGCATGATGGCTCCTGCCGGGGCTTTTCGTCGAAGGCGTGCCGTTCAGCGGCGGCGCGGCGGCGGCCGGCGGGCCGGCGCGGACGACGGCGGCGGGGCACCGGTCTTGTGGCGGAAGTTGATCCGGCCCTTGTCGAGATCGTACGGCGACATCTCGACCGTCACGCGGTCGCCGACCAGCGTCTTGATCCGGTTCTTCTTCATCCGGCCCGCCGCATAGGCGAGCACCTGATGGTCATTGTCGAGGGTCACGCGGAAATGGCCGTCCGGCAGCACTTCCGTCACGATGCCGTCGAATTCGAGCAGCTCTTCCTTGGCCATGGAGTTGATCTCCTTCAAGCGAACTTTTTTACAAGCGGTTTTTGAGTGAAGGCCGATCGGCCGTCAGTGGTTGCCGTCGTGGTGGGCATGCCGGCCCTCGCCGCGTTCCTCACGCGGCTTTCGGGACAGGAACCGGACACCGGAGAGATCGTCCGCCCGGCGGCCGCCGTCGCTGCGGCCTGCGCCATGAGGACGACCGGCATTCGGACGTGCGGCGCCGGAATGACCTTCGCGGCGGCCCTCACGCTCGCCGGCGGGAGCAGCCTGCATTTCGCCGCCTTCGCGACGGGGCGGGCGATTGCCGCCGTCGGAGCGGCCCTGGCCCTGGCCGCGACCGCCATTGCGGAAGCCGCCCGGCTGCTGCGGGCCGCGCTGGCGCTGCCCACTGCGATTGCGGCCGCCACCGTTGCCGGCGGAGGCGGTTTCCACCTCGCCCGGCGCCGGGCGCGGATCCGGCTTCAGTTCCGCGAAGCTGCTGTCACCGAGCGGCACGCGCTGGCGGATCAGCTTTTCGATCGCCTTCAGGTCATCGCGCTCGTCGTTCGAGCAGAACGAGATGGCAATACCCGACGCGCCGGCGCGGCCGGTGCGGCCGATGCGGTGAACGTAGCTCTCCGGCACGTTCGGCAGGTCGTAATTC
>JAEZMP010000238.1 GCA_023442215.1 Pseudomonadota bacterium | reverse complement strand
CCATGACGTTGTAGGACGGACGCTCCGGATTGGGGCTCGCGCCGACGACGGCGACGACGCGGCCCTCCCCAAGCACGGTGGCGATGAAGTCGGCGGCGTTCGGGTCGTGGCTCATCGTGCGGTCCTTTTCTGTTCCGGTGGCTGTGGAAGGCCGGCCGCGGCGCTCAGTCCGCCTCGCCCTGGTCGGCGTTGATGACCGCGCCGATGCGGTCCATGAAGGGCTCGATGACCGCCCGGTTGCCGTCGAGCGGCTTGCCGGCGGCGGCATCCTCGGCCTGCTTGTGGACCTGGGCGATCAGGCTGTCCTTTTCCTGCCGGCTCATGCCCGGCGTCGCCTCGATCTCGCGCACGGCGTCGGCGATCTGGGCCGGGTCGGTCAGGCTTTCATCGTAGTCGTAGGCGAGCAGCACGCTGTTGGCGACCTTCGCCCATTCGTCGAGGCCGCCGAAGCCGTGCTTCGTCAGCACGGCATCGATCTTGGTCTTGGCTTCCGGCCGCTCCGCCCAGATCTGGAAGGCGCTGGCGGGGTCGGTGGCGTCCTCGTCGACGCCATACTGGTCGGCGAACTGGTCGCCCAGGGTCGAGAGCTCCGGCCAGCTATCGAGGAAACGCTGCACCAGGGCGGGCGTCAGCGGAATCTGGTTGTCGGATGTCGGCGCGAGCAGCTCGGGCGCCGGCGGCGCATCGGAGCCGGGCGTATTCGCCTGCGCCGCGCCGGCATCTCCGGGGTCCGCCTGTGCGAACGCGCTGCCACTGCCGGCGAGCGCGCCGAGGATCAGGACGAAGGCGAGAGAGCGGACGAGAACGCGAACCATGGCAAGCCTCGATGACGGATGGCGTTCTTATAGATGGGCGACCAATCGCAGCGAAGAGAGGGCGAGACGGGGGAGAGCGCCATTTTATCCCGCCAATTCTCCCGCCAGTTATCCCGCTGTGATCGGGTTATGTCGTGAGGGGCGGAAGCGCCCGCGCGGCGCCGCAGGAAGGGGGCGGCGTGCGGATTCCGGCCGGTCGTGGCGCTTTTTCGGTCGAAATCAACGCATTGCATGACGGTATCATAATACCTCAATTACAACTGGTTGTTTTTATTGATGAAACGGCGTCAGGCTTGCGCATGGTGCTCTTGACGTGGCGGGCGAGTGCGGTTAGAGGAAGCGCCAATCTGCAGCGCTGCGGCGTTTGGCGGACACGATCCCCGCGAATGATCTTCGCGAGTTGAGGAAGCGGCCGGGCCCTCGGGTGCGGCTGCCCAACGGAAAAGCGAACGAAACGATGAAGACCTACACGGCAAAGCCCGAAGAGGTCGAGAAGAACTGGATCCTGATCGACGCCGAAGGGCTCGTCGTGGGCCGGCTTGCTTCCATTATTGCCATGCGCCTGCGCGGCAAGCACAAGCCGACCTTCACGCCCCACGTCGACTGCGGTGATAACGTGATCGTTATCAACGCGGACAAGGTGGTTCTGACCGGCCAGAAGTACTACGACAAGAAGTACTATCATCACACCGGTTTCATTGGCGGCATCAAGGAGCGCACCGCGCGCTCCATCCTCGAAGGCCGCTTCCCCGAGCGCGTTGTCGAGCTCGCCGTGAAGCGCATGATGCCGGGCGGTCCGCTGACCCGTCAGCAGCTGCGCGGCCTGCGCGTCTATGCCGGTTCCTCGCATCCCCATGAGGCGCAGCAGCCGTCGACCCTCGACGTCGCCGCCCTCAACCCCAAGAACGTCAAGGTGGGCTGACCATGGCAGACATCCAGTCCCAGCTCGGCGCTCTCGGCACCTCTGCCGCTGAAGAAGCTCCGGTTCACGTCCAGAAGCTCGACGCCTACGGCCGCGCCTATGCGACCGGCAAGCGCAAGGACGCCGTTGCCCGCGTGTGGATTTCCCGCGGCACCGGTAAGATCATCGTCAACGACAAGGACTACACCGCCTACTTCGCGCGGCCGGTCCTGCAGATGGTGATCCGCCAGGCGATCGGCATCGCCAACCGCGAAGGCCAGTACGACGTGAACGCCACCGTTTCCGGCGGCGGTCTGTCGGGCCAGGCGGGCGCGCTGCGTCACGGCATCTCCAAGGCGCTGACCTACTACGAGCCGGAGCTTCGCGCCGTGCTCAAGAAGGAAGGCTTCCTGACCCGCGATTCGCGTACCGTCGAGCGCAAGAAGTACGGCCGCGCCAAGGCCCGCCGCAGCTTCCAGTTCTCGAAGCGCTGATTTTCCGCGGCCTTGTGGCCGCGTCTGTCAGATACCAAATCCAGCGGGGCGGTCCTTCGGGCCGCCCCGTTCTGCGTTCTGGACATGGCCGCTGCTCCCCATCGCCGCTGCTCGCCATGGCATGTGCGGCTTGAGCCGGCGCGCAGTGCTGCTAGACTGACGGCAACGATTGCGAATTTGCGAGGCCGGCGCCGCTCCAGCCGCGGCCGGCCCGATGAGGACGTGTGGGAATACCCGTATTCGACCAGCCGGCGGAAGGTCCGGCGGGAACAGCGGGCTCATGGGGAGGCGGCGGCAGCAGTCCGCCGCTCG
>JAEZMP010000231.1 GCA_023442215.1 Pseudomonadota bacterium | reverse complement strand
CTCGGCCTGGGCCCCGCACCCGGCGCCCCACCCAGGGGCCGCGGGCGCCGGATGCGGGGTTCCGGACGACGCCCCCGGCACGCCGTGGGCAACGACGAAAGGGGAGCGCGCCGGAATGGGAAGCGTGAGCCGTCGTCGTCCGGAGCGTGCCGGTCGGACCGCGGCATGGTCTACGCGAAGGTGCCGCCGGAGGACGGATCGACCGCCTTGTGCCGGAACGCGTCGGTCACCGCGATGATGCCGAGAATGAATGCGATCGCCGTCGGCAGCAGGATTGCCCCGGTGCTGAGCACGTATTGCCCGATCAGGAAGCCGATGCCGCCTCCGGAGGCGAAGCCCAGCAGCACCAGGAAGAAGATGCCCGACCACAGCAGGTTCGGCTGCCCCTCGATGCCGGTGCGCTTGAACAGCCCCTGGATGAGGAAGTTGAACGCCATCTGAACCACGAAGGTCACCGCCACGTTGCCGTAGAGCATCCCGTGGTCCTTGTGGAAGGCGTTGCCCTGCATCCCGGCGACGAAGCTGATGCCGTAGGCGATGTGGTGCGGGCTGATCCCGATGTCGCCCGCCAGCAGGTGATGGGCGAAATAGGCGAGCGCGATGAGGATGGCGCTCTGCAGGAACAGCACCACCGGCGTGAAGACCTCGCCGCGCTTGAGGACGGTCGTCATCAATGCGCCGCAGAAGGCGGAGCCGAGCCCGAAGGCGATCACGGAGAAGAACGGAAACGTGAACTTCTCCCAGTCGCCCTGCACCAGCCAGTAGCCGCTCTGCACCACGTTGCCGGACTGGACGGTGGCGAAGGTCTGCGCGTTCGGCAGCGTCCAGGCATTGAGCGAGCCCGCCATGAAGGCGAGCAGGAAGCCGATGACGGGCCGTTCCAGGAGCGGCTCGGTGTTGAGCCTGTCGTTCGCTTCGAAAGCTGTCGTGGCCATCGTGGTTCACCCGTTGAGCCCCGGGAGGGGAATCCGCTTGGCGGGACGTCGCGGGCACGGCTGATCGTTCGCACCCCGACCGCTCAGGCTCGCAGGGTGCATCGTGCCGCGTGGTGATCTCGCCCCCGATCCGGCGGGAGGCACACGGGGGCATGTGCCTCTCTCCGGATGGGGGCGTCGTCCCGGTGAACCGTCAGCCCTTGACGACGGGCTGACGGGTGGGACGGAAGGAGGACATCAGGGGATCGCCGACATCGAGGTGGCCCTCGACGAGGTGGCGGGGCGTGAGCGCGAGCCAGTTGTTCAGCGATACGTCCTTGTAGACGCCGGTGTGAAACACGTTGAGCACGCGCACGGGCTCGTCGCCCGTATTCTCGATGTAGTGGGCGAGGGTCTTCGGCACGTAGCCGACATCGCCGGCCACGAAGTCGAAGGTCCGCGCGTTGCTGACCGCATCGAACACGGTCATGCGGGCCTTGCCGCTGATGTAGTACTGGATTTCATCGGCATCGGGATGCCAGTGGATCTCACGCATCCCGCCCGGCTCCAGGTCGATGAACAGCGCGGCGAGGTTGGTCACCTCGAAATTGCGCGAGTCCACCACCGTCGTCGCGCCGCCCGGATAGGGCGTCGGGGCGATCCTGGAGGCGCGGAAGACATATTTGTCGGTGAAGGTCACGGCGCCGAGCTCGGCCCGGACCTGCTCGAGCGGCGGCGGCACCGGCTGGCGGAAGATGTACTTCTCCGAAGCCGGGATGCCGTCGAAGGCCTCGGCCGGCACGCCGAAATTCTTCGCCAGCACCTCGCGCGGGGTGTGGGCGAACAGTTCGGTCACCAGCAGCGTCTGGTTTTCCGAGAAGTTGCCGTCATTGAACACCAGCACGAACTCGGTGCCTTCCTCCAGGCCCTGAATGGCGTGCGGGAAGCCCGCGGGCGCGAGCCACAGATCGCCGGGCTCGAGGTCCT
The DNA here is from genome assembly GCA_023442215.1 of Pseudomonadota bacterium. Lineage (GTDB taxonomy): Bacteria > Pseudomonadota > Alphaproteobacteria > Rhizobiales > Segnochrobactraceae > Pseudoxanthobacter. Next base: position 7,745 of record JAEZMP010000231.1, on the reverse strand, counting down.
CGATCAGGGTCTGGCGCTGGTCGTCGATCAGGTAGAAGCGCACCCGGCCCTTCAGCACGTAGGCCCACTCGGCTTCCTTGTGCCAGTGCATCTCGCGCACCACGCCGGGCGGCAGGCGCATGTTGACGATGGCGAGCTCCTGAAGGGTGCCCATCTCGCGCCGGGTGACCTCGCGCGCCCAGCCGCCGTCTTCCAGCCGGTTATGAGCCATGGCGAACGGGAACTTGAGGTTCGGAATGCCGCCATTGTCCGTCAGCGGCGGGATGAGGATGTCGGGGTTCTGCGCTTCCACTGCGGGATTGCGCGGACCGACGATGTCGGCGCCCTTGGTGCCGACGATCGGCTGGATAAGTTCGCTCATGGTCTTGGTCTCTGCCTTCGGATGATCTCGGGACAGCGTACGGTTTCGTACCGTCGCCACGCGGACATTGGTTCTGGACTTTGAAATATCAAAATAAGAAGCGAAATATATCAGAAATATTTCTGAGTATTTTCAGATTAGAAATAAGATATACGGTCCATGACCTCCGGCGTCATTTATACATGGGTATAGGAGTGGCGATTTCGCCCTGGCGAGGCCTCGAGGGGGGCGGCCTTCACCGCAGCAACGGACCCGCCTGGGAAGTTCTGGCGTCTCTAGCCTCCTATATTCCGGCCCATTCTGCGCTGGAGCGCAAACTGTCACCTTCCAAGGATGGAACGCACACGAATTCCTCAAGACGAGTTTCGGGTGAAAGCGATGCCACGCAGTCCCTCTTCGCTCAATATCCCGTATGGGATACAAATGCACGGGAGCCACTGATATGCCGGAACTGGTTGGGAGGCGCGAAAATACACGGGGACATTGGCTGGGCCGGTCTTGCCGCCAGGTGCTCGCTCGGCCATCCTGTGGCAGGTATAGACATTGCTCGCCGCAGACTTCACGATTGTTTTATCGCCTCCAAATGTCTTATCGCCTCCAGGCGTCTTGTCGGCTCCAATGATCTTGTCGACTTGAACCGGCCCGCCGCCCGGGTGCTTATGGCGGCCGGATGCCTGATCGCCCCTCACGTCGCGTGCGTCCTGTGACGACGCCGAGCCGATGGAAATGCGAGTGCCTGCCTTCAGCGACACGCTCTACCGCATCTACGAGGCCAGCCTGACGCCCGGCGACTGGCCGGTCGCGCTGCACGACATCGCGGCACTGTTCGGCTCGAAGGGGGCGCTGCTCTATGTGCGGCAGCAGGCGCGCTGGACCGTCGCCGCCCATTCGGCAGCTCTCGACACCGCGGTCGCCGCGTACGCCGCCGAGGACTGGACGGCGCGCAATCCGTGGCTCGCGCCGCGCGCCACGTTCGGCTTTCGCTCAGGCGACGTCTACAGCGACCGCGACATCCTCTCCGACGACGAGATTGCGGCCGATCCGTTCTATGCGGATTTTCTGCCGCGGTTCGGTCTTTACTGGCAGATGGTCGCCATCATCGAGTCCGACTTGGGGTCGCCGGCGGGATTGCTGGTCCAGCGCGGGCGGGATGCGGGGCCTTACGAGCGGGCGGAGGCGGATCGCCTGCTTCTGGTCGCGCGTCATTTCGAGCAGTCGCTGCGCATATCCGGCCGGCTCGCGCAGACCGGTGCCGCGCACCGGACCGTCGCCGGTGCGTTCGATGCGCTCGACCGGCCGGCGTTCATTCTCGATGGCGAGCGGCGCCCTCTCCTGGTGAACGGTTCGGCGCGCGGGCTGATCGGCGACTATTTCGCGGCCGGCGACGGGGCGCTGCGTCCGGCGCTGTCCGACGAGGACGCGGCCTTTTCGGCCGCGCTCGACCGCGCCCATTCCGAAGCCGGCGAGGCGGGTGGCGCACCGCGGCCGATCACCGTCACCGCGGCCGGCACCGGCAAGCGCCTCGTGCTTTGGGTGCTGCCGCTGCTCGGCGCTGCCGCGGCCCATCTCGGCATCGTCAAGCCGGACAGGCATGTCCTGGTCGTGGCCCAGCATCTCGAGCAGGAACGGGTCGTCGAGCCGTCGGTGGTGCGCGATGTGTTCGGGCTCACCTTCGGCGAAGCCCGCCTGTCCGCCCTGCTGGCCGCCGGCCATGCGGTCCGGGAAGCCGCGGCCGCCCTCGGCATCACCGAGGGGACGGCGCGTGTCGTGCTGAAGCGCGCGTTCCAGAAAATCGGCGTCAACCGGCAGTCGGAACTCGTCGCCCGAATCTCGGCCCTCGCCCGGCGGTGAGCGAACCCTGATGCCCCCGGCCTTCTATGCGCGGTTCGGACCGTGCGCACGACCGCCGATCGTGGTGGTAGACAGAAGGCAGGCTTTTCGAGCCTCGTTCCGGAGACTCTCGCACGATGGGAATGGGAGACGCGACAAGATGATCAGCGCCACAGACGTCAGAACCGGCCAATGCCATTGTGGTGCGGTGCGCTTCAAAGTGTCGCTCAGCGACGGCTTTAACGCGATCCGGCGCTGCAACTGCTCCTACTGCCGCATGCGCGGTGCGGTCGTCGTGACGGCGGACATCGGCGGGGTCGAAATCCTTCAGGGCGAGGAGCTGCTGACGAGCTATCGTTTTCATACCGGATCAGTGGAGCACTTTTTCTGTTCTCGCTGCGGGATCTATACGCACCACCAGCGACGATCCGACCGGAACCTGCACGCCGTAAATGTCGCTTGCCTCGACGGAGTAAGCCCGTTCGATTTCTCCGAGGTCCCCGTCATGGACGGTGTCAACCATCCGAACGACACCGGTAAGCAATCTCGTCTGGCGGGCATCCTCCGCTTCACGCCGGAAGACTGACCGTCACGGTTCAACTCAGGCCGTATGCGAAGCGAAGGACAAGCGGCTGCTTTCGCAAGCCGGGCGGCGGGAACCGGACGTCCGGCGCGTCGGCGCGCTTCAGTAGGTCTTGAGCACGGCGCGCGCCGTGCCGGCATCCGTCACGAGAATGCTGGCATAACGCCCTCTCAGCATGCCGGAGATCGCCGCGACCTTCTCCATGCCGCCGCCGATGCAGATGCGCTCCGGCACCTGGAGAAAGTCCTCCAGCGGCATGACGATATGGCGGGCGTCGATTTCCGTGAGGACCGGCTTTCCATCCCTGTCGAAGAAGTAGCCCGACACGAACCCGATCGCGCCCCGGCTCTGATAGTCCGCCAGGATCTGCTCGGACATGAAGCCGGAGTCCTTGAGGAGCGTCTCGCTGCCGACGTGGGTGACGCCGAACAGCGTTCTGGTGCAGGTGCGCAGCAGCCGGAAGTGCTGCTCGATGATGGGCTCCCCCATCAAGAGCCGCTTCATCTTCGCGCTGGAAACGATGCCCGGAGCATGCAGGTTGATGCACCGCGCGCCGACCCGGACGGCGATGTTCGAGGTGCATAATTCGGGCGAGAAGTCGTAGGTCGCGATCGAGGATCCCGTGACCTGAGCGATCGAGGCACCGGGCAGCGACATCGGCGCCAGCGCCTTCGAAAGCGACATCACCGTGCGCCCCCAGGCGACGCCCAGCACGTCCGCGTCGCTCAGCCGCTGCTCCAGCAGCCGGGCCCCGAACCGGCCGATGCGGTCGTAAAGCGGTTCCGCGGCGCCTTCGTCGGGGATGATGAAGCACTCGTCGATGCCGGTCGCGCTTTCGATCTCGCGCGCCAGACTGACCCGCTCCATGCGGGACGGATCGATCTTGATGTTGACGACCCCTTCCTCCCGCGCCCGCTGCAACAGGTTGAAGACCGAGGCCCGCGACACGCCCAGCTTCTCGGCGATTTCGTCCTGCTTCAGCCCTTCCTCGTAATAGAGCCATGCGGCCCACAGCACCGGGTCCAGGCCGAACGCCGCAGGCACTCCGGTCTGCCGCCGCCCCCGGCGGGACGCCGCTTCCGCTTCCGTCATGGCCTGCCCCCTATCCGTCTTCCGCATCGCCTGCCGCCCGCCTTGCCCGCCGTTGCTGCGAGGGACCCCGGCAGGACGGGCCATCTCGCGAACACGCGCTCCGGTTGGCCCCGATTCCGTCATCCCTTCTATCGGATTTCGGGGCCGCGAACATCCATTTGGCAAATGCCAGAGAGTCGCGAAAAACGACATTGACAAAATTCATGACTGATTGAAGAATGCCACAAAACAAGACGAGCTTCCCTGGGAGGGAGAAACGGCATGAATCGCCCCGTTACGGCGCGCGACGGCGCGCGGGCGTCCTCGTCCGCATCCTGGACGTCGCTGATCGATGACGTCACCGCGGGCCGATGGATCGACCCCGATACCGGCCAGCCTGCCGGCGTTCCGTTCGAACGCGTGGTGATCGCCGACGATCTCGGGGGCGCCTATGCCGATCTGGTCGGCAGCGTCATGCCGGCGGCGACCTATGCCGTCGTCAGCGACCGTGACACCCGCGACGCGCAGGGTGCGGCGATCGCCGCCGCGCTCGGCGCCTCTGCGATCGAGGTCGTCCTCGACCATCCTCATGCCGATGAAGGCGAAGTCGAGCGGCTCAAGGAGCGGACCCGCGGCGCCGACGCTCTCATCGCGGTCGGCTCGGGTACCATCAACGATCTCTGCAAATATGCGACGGCGCAGGACGGCCGACCCTACAGCGTGTTCGGCACCGCGCCCTCGATGAACGGCTACACCTCGACGACCGCCTCCATCACGCTCGCCTCCGGCCTGAAGACCACCCAGCCGGCCCACGCCGCGCGGGGCGTCTTCATCGACCTCGCCGTGAACGCCGCGGCGCCCGCCTATCTCATCGCCGCCGGCCTGGGCGACAGCCTGTGCCGCTCGACGGCCCAGGTGGACTGGTATTTCTCGCACCGCATGTTCGGCACCGCCTATCTCACGGCGCCCTATGCGCTGCAGGACGAAGACGAGCGCGAACTGCTTGCCCGCTCGGCGGATCTCGCCCGGGGCGACCGCCTCGCCGTCGGTTATCTGCAGCGCCTGCTGACGCTCACCGGGTTCGGCATCAGCGTCGCGAAGATGAGCCATCCGGGCTCGATGGGCGAACACCAGATTTCACACTGGATCGACAGCTTCGCCGGCGACCGCCATCCGGGCACGGTGCATGGCCAGCAGGTGGGCGTGACGTCGGTGACGATGGCGCGCCTGCAGGAGGCGATCCTGTCCGACGGACGCGCACCCGAAATACGTCCGGTCGAATTCGACGAGGCCGATCTGCGCCGGCGCTATCCCTCCGCCGCGGTCGAGGCGTGCATCGCCGTGTGCCGGGCCAAGACGATGGACGAAGCCGCGTGTGAGCGCTTCAACGCGCGCCTTGCGGAACTGTGGCCGGAGCTGCGCCCGCGGCTTCAGGCGATGTCGATCCCGTCCGCCGTGCTCGCCGACCATCTCCGGGCCGCCGGGGGCGCGGCGACGGCCTCCGAACTCGGCATCGACATCCGCCTCTATCGCGACGCGCTGCGCCACTCGCCGGAGATGCGCGACCGCTATTCCTTCCTCGATCTCGCGGCCGGCATGGGCATCCTCGACGATTTCATTGCGGAGGAGGGACGATGAACCTTCGCCCCATCACCGAGCTCAGCGCCGCGTCCCTCGCCGGGGTCGATGCGGTGTTCACCGATATCGACGACACGCTGACCTGCGAAGGCCGGCTGCCGGCCGCCGCCTACGAGGCCCTCGAACGGCTCGACGCCGCCGGGCTGGCGGTGGTGCCGATCACCGGCCGGCCTGCCGGCTGGTGCGATATGATCGCCCGGTTCTGGCCCGTCGCCGGCATCGTCGGAGAAAACGGCGCGTTCTACTTTTCCTATCGGCGGGACGAGAAGCGCATGATCCAGCGCTTCTTCGCGACCGACGACGAGCGCCGCCAGAACCGGGCACGGCTTTCCGTCCTGCGGGACCGCATCCTGCGCGAGGTCCCCGGAACCGGCATCGCCTCTGACCAGCTCTATCGCGAGGCGGACCTCGCGATCGATGTGTGCGAGGACGTTCCGCCCCTTTCCAAGGAAGCCGTCGACCGGGTGCTCGCGATGTTCGCCTCGGAAGGCGCCGTCGCCAAGCTGTCGTCGATCCACGTCAACGGCTGGTTCGGCAATTACGACAAGCTGTCGATGAGCCGGCTGTTCTCCAGGGACGTGCTCGGTCTCGACCTCGACACGGACAAGGATCGCATCGCCTTCGTGGGCGACAGCCCGAACGACGGCCCGATGTTCAGCTTCTTTCCGAAATCGTTCGGCGTGGCCAACGTGCTCGATTTCAAGGACGAGACGAGCCACCTGCCGCGCTACGTCACGAAGGGCAGGGGTGGCGAAGGCTTCGTGGAGGTCGCCGACCTGATCCTCGCCGCCCGCGCCGCGCCCGCACGGGAGCTCAGCCATGGCTGAGAATGCCGCGACGCAGACCTCCGACACCTACGACCTCGCCATCATCGGTGGCGGCATCAACGGCTGCGGCATCGCACGCGATGCCGCGGGCCGCGGCCTCAAGGTGTTCCTGTGCGATCGCGGCGATCTCGGCGGCGCGACCTCCTCCGCATCCACCAAGCTGCTGCACGGCGGCCTGCGCTATCTTGAGCACTACGAGTTCCGCCTGGTGCGGGAGGCGCTCAAGGAGCGCGAGGTCCTGTGGGGCATAGCCCCCCATATCGTCAGGCCGCTGCGCTTCGTGCTGCCGCACGTGAAGGAGATGCGACCGCGCTGGATGCTTCGGCTCGGCCTCTTCATCTACGACCACCTCGGCGGCCGGAAGGCGCTGCCGGGCACGAGTACGGTCGACTTTGCCCGCAGCCCCATCGGACAGGGCCTGAAGCCCGGGCTCCGTGTCGGCTTCGAGTATTCCGACTGTTGGGTGGAGGACAATCGCCTCGTCATCCTGAACGCGCGCGACGCCCAGCGCCTCGGCGCCGAGATCCGGCCCCGGACCGCCTGCGTCGCCGCCAGGACGGGGCCGGGCGGATGGACGCTGACGGTGGAAAGCGCCAACGGCGCGCGCCGCGATATCCGGGCGCCGATCGTCGTCAACGCGGCCGGGCCGTGGGCCGGCGATGTCGTGCGCACGCTCGCCGGGCGGCAGACCGGGGGCAGAACCCGCATGGTGCAGGGTTCGCACATCGTGGTTCCGAAGCTCTATGACCACGACCGCTGCTTCATCTTCCAGAACGGTGACGGCCGGATCGTCTTCACGATCCCCTACGAGGGCGATTTCACCCTCATCGGCACGACCGACCGCGATTATTCCGGCGATCTCGACCGCGTTCGGGCGAGCGACGACGAGATCCACTATCTGTGCCGGGCCGCCAGCGCCTATTTCAGCCGGCCGATCTCGCCCGGCGACGTGGTGTGGACCTATTCCGGCGTCCGCCCGCTCTACGACGACGGCGCCAGCGCCGCGCAGACGGCAACCCGTGACTATGTGCTCGAACTCGACCCGTCGGACGGCGCGCCGATGCTGTCGATCTTCGGCGGCAAGATCACGACCTACCGCCGCTTGGCGGAATCCGCCCTCGACAAGATCGAGCCGCTGCTCACGCCGGCGCAACGCGCAAAGGTGGCCTCGATGCGCGGCTGGACCGGCCGCGCCAGCCTGCCGGGGGGCGACTTTCCGAAACAGGACTTCCCCGCCCTCGTGCGCGCGCTCGCCGATGCCTATCCGTTCCTGCCGCACGACCAAGCCACGCGCATGGTGCGCTACTACGGCACCGAGGCCCCGGCCGTTCTCGGCAATGCCCGCAAGATGGCGGATCTCGGACAGTCTTTCGGCGCCGGCCTGACGGAAGCCGAAATCGACCACATGCGACGAAACGAATGGGCGCTCACCAGC
>JAEZMP010000685.1 GCA_023442215.1 Pseudomonadota bacterium | reverse complement strand
TAACTAGAACAGTGCGAGCTGATCGGGATTCTTGCGGGGCTTCTGGCGCCGCTGGCTGGAGAATCGGACGATCGCCTCATATTGCCGGTCTGTGAAGGTGAGCACATGAACGTCTCCCTTTTCCGGTAGATTGGCCTCGATCCGCTTCAAGTGCGCCTCGAAGCTGTCGCGGCCGTTGCAGAAGCGGGCATAGACCGAAAACTGGCTCATCTCGTAGCCGTCGTCGAGCAGGAAGGTGCGAAACCGCGTCGCGTCCCGCATCTGCTTCTTCGTGCCCACCGGCAAGTCGAACATCACGAAGATCCACATCAGCCGGTATCCGCTCAAGTGTGCCGCATCGCTGGCGCTCATGGCTGGCGATCGCCCAGGGTGCCGTCGTCGATCCGGCCCACCGCCGCCCATTCCATCGGCGTCGGCGGGTCGAACAGCGCCAGTTCGGCACGACCGGTCTCGAACGCCCGGGCAAGCGACAGCGCAAGCCGGGCCGCGGCGACCGAGACCGGGGAGGCCTCGCCGGCGATCCTGAGATCGAATGCGATCAGGCGCGCAAAGCGCCGCTTCGTCGGCGGATCCAGCCCGTCGATCCCCTCCCTCGCCATGGCCACGACGAGGGCGTCGACCAAAGGTCGAAACGGTTCGACAAGGTCGTCGGCCAGCGCGAATGCGTTGCCGCGTTTGGAGTGCTGGATGCCGAGCGTCGGATGCAGCCCGGCGGCCACCACGGCGCGGGCGCATGTCGCCCGCATCACCGCATAGCCGTAATTGAGCAGCCCGTTGATGCCGCCGCTGTCACGGTCGCGGCGGAATTCCGCCCCCATCAGCAGCGGCCAGTAGCGCCGGGCGGCCTGTGCCTCCAGGTTCTCCTTGTCTCCGGAACTCACGCGCCGGGCGATGAACGGAAAGGCTTCAGCCCCCTCGATGCCGCGCGCGGCAAGCAGCGAGCCCTGCATCAGAATCTTGGCCGAGACGATCTTGCGCCAGAGTTGTTTCATCAGCGGCTTCGACGCGCCGAGCTGGGCCTGCATCCTCGCGCTCTGCGCGTAATGCCCTTCCAGTGGCAAGGTGACGGCGACCGGGGCGTGGTTCGCACCGCAGAACACGACGGGCGCGCCACGCCCGGCGAGCCCCGCGACAAGATTACCACTCCAGGTCACGCCATAGGCATGGACGATGACGGCATGGATGTCGTCGAGCGCGATCCGGCCCACCTCCACGCGGTCCTTTTCGACCAGGAGAAAGCCGCGATGGACGGAAAGGTGCAGCCCGTCGGTGGCGATATCGACGATCCGCTCCATGCCGCTCTCCGCTACTCGCGCGGACCGGGATCGAAGACTCGGCCGAGCGGATCGATGCGGACCTGGCGCGCCTTCTGTCGCTTCAGGGAACTTGCGGAAAAATAGGTGTACTTGAACGGATCGACATCGTTGGCTTCCTTGTCGCGCGCCTTCAGCGGGCCGGCCTCGTTGGGTGGCGCAAGCGTCAGGGTTCCCTGCTGGCTGAATCCCACAACGCGCAGCAGGTCCACCGCGCCGCTGTCCCGCTCTACGGCGATCACGTCGTTCTGGCGCAGGCTCAGCACCTTCCTCGCCGCCGGGTGGGGACGGCGGTCCCCGGTGTCGGGGCGGTGAGCCTCGAACTGCGAGATCACGTCCGCCTTCCACTTGCCGTCCGGCAGCCGCCACACGTCGAACCGCGCGTTGGCATCGCCCTTGTAGGCCTTGTAGAGCCGGCCCTCGCGGTCGCGGATCGGGATGACGTTGAGCGGCTCGCGCACCCGCACGCGGCGGATGCCCCTGAAGACGGGATGCTCCTTCGCGAAGCGCGCCAGCGCCTGCTCGAACGCCTTGCCGGAATGGTCGCGCGTCGCCTCGAACAGGGCCTGGCGCAAAGCGTCATCCGGGATGCGGCCGGGGTCGAGGATATCGCCCGGCTTGAGGCTCGCCAGCGGCACACGATGCACAACGATCGGCGTCCTGCCGTCCGCCGCGACCTCCCCGGTCAGGCCATAGGCGGTGTCGTTGTGAAGCCGGCCGGCGGTGACGTCGCGGTTCCGCGAGGGCTTTCCCTTGCGGCCGTGATCGGGCTTGTGGCTGGCACGGACGCGGCCGAGCCGGTCGCGCAGTTCCTCGCGGAACCCGTCCCAGGGCTGCACCAAATCCTCGAACAGGCGGTCGAGTTCCTTTTCCTCGGCCCGGGCGGCGGCATAGGCGATCCGCTGCATCAGGCCCCTATCGGTCACCGCGGCCACCGCGGCGTCGATGGCATGGTGGCGATGGTCCAATCGGTTCTTGGGCGCGTTCGAATGCTCGTTCTCGACGAAGTTGTGGTCGGGCAGCAGGCTGTTGAGGCCCCAGATGCGCCGGAGCATCGCGGTCATCCGGCCGGGAATCACGTCGACGCGGCCGCTCTCGGCGGTCGGGTAGAGGCAGCGCAGATATTTGCCGGCAAGGCGGGAGAGATATTGCGTGTCGGTGAGCTGGCGGGCGATGAACCCGTCGTCGCGCTCGACGCGCTCCGCCGCGTCCGGCCCGAAGCGCCATTGCTTCGACCTGTGCATCCGCGCGACCTGCGCGCTGATGGTGTCCCATCGCCCCGGGTCGCCGCCCCAGCGCTCGAACGGCGTCTGGTTACCCTTCTCGCGGTTGCAGGAGCGGTGAGCCACGACCTTGTTGCCCGCGCTGTCGTCGAGCGAGCGGGAATAGGGAATGACGTGGTCGATATCCGCCTCGCCGGTGAAGAGCTGGCGGATGCCGATGGGCTTGCCGCAATAGGGGCAGCGACGCTCATTCGGCATATCGGTGGCGGGCGCCTCCTCCCAAAGCCGCAGCAGCGCCCGGTTCGCGCCGGTATCGGGAATGCCTTCCGCCTTGAGCTTTTCGCCGCGGGCGACGGCTGCCTCGGTGTCGCGTCTGATGCGCCGGCGATGTTCGTCACGCTGCTCGTCGTTGAGCTTCAGCTCGCGCGCCAGTTCGACCACGACCCGGTCCGGCTTGCCGTGTACCGCGATCACCGCATTCACCAGCTTCTGAAGCTGGCGCATCCCGATATGAACCGTCGGATTGGTGATCTTGCCGAAGCGCCGTTCCAGCGGGTCGGCATATTCAGTCTTGCCCGGCGCGATGTCGCGGGCCAGCACCTCGCCATAATAGGGCAAGGCATCGAAGCTCTCGCCGGTGCGGTGGTCGCTGTGGTGAAAGCCGGCGTCGCGCGCCGCCTTGTCGTAGGTGACGACGTCTTCCCGCAACTGCTCGATCAGCCGCCGCGTCGCGGTCTCGCCGAAGCGGCCATGCCCTTCCGGCAGGTGCGCGGCGGCGACGGCCGCCGCGGCCGCATCGTCGAGGCCATATTCGGCCTTCAGCCACGCCAGCAGCACATCCGGGTTCTCCTCGTTCTCCAGCCGGTCGATGATCCGAAGCTGCTCGTCGAGGCCGAACCCGTTCCAGCGCGGGCCGAACCGTTTCTTGTCGGAAAGTTCGGCCCGCACCTCGTTGCCGGCGAGATCCTTGCGGGTGTCGCTCTCCTTGTTGAAGCGCTCGCCGTCGCCGAGTTTCAGCAGCTTGGCGAGACTGTCGAAGCTGACCTTCTTTCGGTCCTGAAGCTTCATGATCAGCTTGTCGCGCTCGGACAGCGTGAGCGGACGCTCCCCGGCGCCGGGGACGACGATACGGAGATGGTTGACCTCCTCGTAGAGCCGCCGTTCCTGGAACAGCGGATGCGATTTCGCCAGCCGTCGCTCGTCCGCCGGCACGCCTGCCATGCCGGCGAAGGTGCAGTAGCCGACCTCCACCGCTTTCAGCGGCCGCTGAAAGAACAGGATGCGGTGGAGCGCAGCGCGCGTGGCCTCGGTCAGAAGGCGGGGATGGTAGACGGCCTGGGCCTGCCAGATCGCCTCGAATTCGGCCTCGACGTGGCGGCGCTGCGGATAGAAGTCGTAGGCCTGGTTCTCGCCGCCCATGCGCACGCGGGCCGGCTTGCCCTCGGCGATGCGATCGGCGAGGAAGGTGCCGAGGGTGCGGCCGTCGAGCGCGCTGTCCAGCGCCTGCGCGCCGGTGGCGATCTTGCCGTCTTCCTTGTCGTTGCGGCGGCGGTCGGCCTTGCGGTTGCTCCTGAAGCCGCGCCGCTGGCCGAGGGCGAACAGGGCGCGGCCGATCTCGTGGGGATCGAGCCGTTCGGCAAGCGCGCGGCGGCGCAGCTCGTAGGGATCGAGATCGGCGAGCGCGCGGGCCGCGTCGTTCGGCAGGGCCTGCAGCCTGCGCCGGTGGCGGATGGAGGGATCGGGCCGGTCGCCCGGCATCAGCCCGAGTTCGATCAGCTTGCCGAGCAAGGCCGCGCGCCGGCCGAGATAGCGATCCCGCCGCCGCCGCATCGCCCGCGCCACGCGCCGGTCCACGGCGAGCGACGCCCCCGACTTCGGATCGCGCCCGTCGCCAAAGATGCGCACGCCGATATCGACGATGCGCCCGTCCCCGATCAGGCACCAGCCGATGCTGTTGGTGCCGACATCGATGCCCAGTTCCCGGGTCATGATTCGCTCCCCCTCCCCGCCCGGCAGCGGAAAGCCGAGCGACTCAAAGTTGTGAAGAACTATAACCCGGAATTGCAGGCGGGCGTAAAGACGACAGCGGGTGTTGACTTCCACGCGTATCGTGCCGAAAATCGATCGTTCAGAAATCGCAGGCCAGCTGTTAACAAGCAGCTTGGCTGCACCAAATAAGGGCGAGGCTACGGCCTCGCCTTTTCTTTTTGTGGTTGGGCGCCGGAAGGGCGTGCTGAGGTTGCGGCCGTGCCGCCTCTTCCACGCGGACGGCGTCAGGCCGCGAAGTAGCGCGGGTGATCGAGATCGTCGAGCAGGCCCGGCTCCGCCGGCTGCCAGCCGAGGGTGTCGCGGGTCTTATGGGCCGTGACGCGGTTGTCGATCCCGGCGAAATGCGCGAACCAGCCGAAGTGCGCCGCCACATCGTCGCCGCTCAAGCCCACGACCGGTAGGTTCAGCCGGCGGCCGATCACCTCGGCGATCCGGCGGAACGGCACGCCGTCGTCGGCGACGCCATGGTAGCGGGCACCCGCCGTCCCCTTCTCCAGCACCAGCCGGTAAAGCCGGGCCGCATCGAGCCGGTGCACGGCCGGCCAGACATTGCCGCCCTCGCCGATATAGGCCGCGAGGCCCTTCTCCCGCGCGAGGCCGATGAGCAGCGGCACGAAGCCGTGATCGCCTTCGCCGTGGACGGACGGGGGCAGCCGCACCGCCCGCACGTCGACACCCCGGGCCGACGCCTCAGCGGCCGCCTGCTCCGAGGCGATCCGGGGAATGGCGGCGGAAGCGGGCACCTCGTCGTCCTCGCTCGCCAGCCGGCCGGAGGGCAAAAGGCCCGTGCCCGAGGTCACGATCAGCGGCCGCCCGGAACCAAGCGCATCCGCGAGCGTGTCGATCACGCCCCGGTCGACCTCGCAGCTTTCCTTGAAACGCGAGAAATCGTGGATGAAGGCCGTGTGGATCACGGCATCCATCCCGGCCACGCCCTGGCGGAGGCTCTCCCGATCCTGAAGATCGCCGCGATGGACGGCGGCGCCGGTTTCGGCCAGCGACAGGGCGCCGGCATCGGACCGCGCAAGGCCGCGCACCTCGTGGCCCGCGCCGATCAGTTCCCGCACGACGGCGGAGCCCACGAAGCCGGTCGCTCCGGTGACGAAGACACGCATCGACTGAATCCTTCTCGCGGTTGGCAGCCGCATTTGCGGCGCGACGAGGAAGATAGACCCGGCCGGAATACGATCTATGCTGGAAGGTCCGTATTTCTGTCGCGAACGTCCGAGGCATCGCGGCAACGCGCGTGGAGGCAAACCCATGATGGATCCGCTCTCCGACGTGCTGTCGGTGCTGAAGCCGCGCAGCTACATGTTCGGCGGGTTCGATGCCGGCGGAGACTGGGCGATCCGCTTCGGCCAGCATGAGGGCATCAAGTGCTATGTCGTCGCCGGGGGAGCCTGCTGGCTTTCGGTGGAAGGCGTTCCCGAACCCGTCCGCCTGCGGACCGGGGACTGCTTCCTGCTGCCGCGCGGCCGCTCCTTCCGTCTTGCGAGCGACCTCGCGGTCGAGCCGGCCGATGCCCGGATCTATTTTCCCACCCGGCGGAACGGCAGCATCGTCACCATCAACGGCGGCGGCGATTTCTCCATCGTCGGCGGGCACTTCGCCCTTGCCGGCAATCATGCCGGCGTCCTTCTCGGCATGCTGCCCCCGGTGGTCCATCTGCGGAAGGAAACCGACAAGGCCGCGCTGCGCTGGGCCATCGAGCGGATGCGGCAGGAGTTGCGCGACCGGCAGCCGGGCGGCTTCCTAGTGGCGCAGCATCTGGCCCACCTCGTGCTGGTCCAGGCGCTGCGGCTGCACCTGGCAGAGGGAGTGGAGGGTGGCGTCGGCTGGCTGTTCGCCCTCGCCGACCGGCAGATGAGCGCGGCGATCAACGCCATGCATGCCGAGCCGGCGCGCCGCTGGACGCTCCAGGCGCTGGCCGAATGCGCCGGCATGTCGCGCTCGGTGTTCGCGCTGAAGTTCAAGCGGATGGTCGGGCTTTCGGCGATGGACTACCTGACGCGCTGGCGGATGCTGCTCGCCGGGGACCGGCTGGTGAACACCGACGCGCCGATCTCGGCCATCGCGCTGTCGCTCGGCTATGAATCGGAAAGCGCGTTCAGCACCGCGTTCAAGCGCGTCACGGGCCGCTCGCCCCGCCAATATGGCCGCGATGGCAACACGGCCGATGCCGCTCCCGGCGGCTGGGATGCCGCGGACGGCGAAAGCTCGGATCCGACCGCGTCGGCAACCGGATCGCCCGCGTGAACCGACGGAAGACCGAAAGTCGAGGTTCGTCAGCGTTCCGCGAGCGGCAGCAGGCGGAAGCCGGCTCCGGCGCCCTGGGCGAGCAGGTCGCGGAACCAGGGCATCAGCACGGCAAGTTCGTCCTTCAGCGTCCACGGTGGATTGATCACCACCAGCCCCGCTCCGGGCAACGGCCCATCCGAAACGGTTCGCACGAACACATCGACGGCGAGAAGGCCGCCGATGCCCGCATCCAGCAGGCGGCGGTGCATACCATCGACCTGGGCGACGGACTTCACCGGATACCAGCCGAGATAGGTTCCGGTCGGCCACCGCCCGTAGGCACGGATCAGACCGTCGGCGAGGCGGTCCATCTCACCCGGCTCCTCGAAGGCAGGATCGATCACCACCAGCCCCCGCCGTTCCTTCGGCGGCACGAACGAGCCGAGCGCGAGCCAGCCGTCGAGTTCGACCGCCTTGACCTGACGATCACGGTGGAAAAGGCCGGCAAGCGTCTGGAAATCGGCGGGGTGCAGTTCGACGGCGGTAAGCGCGTCCTGCGCGCGAAGCAGCCGGCGCATCAGCAGCGGCGACCCGGGATAGAAAGACAGGCCGCCGTCGATCCGATCCGGCGCCGCGTGCTCGGCGTTCACGGCGGCGACGACGTCGAGCCAGGGCGCGAGCAGCGCCTCCACATCTGCCGGACGGCGGGCCGCGATCACCCGGCCGATCCCCTCGCGCCATTCGCCGGTGCGGACGGCCTCGTCGGCCGAGAGGTCGTAAAGCCCGATGCCGGCATGGGTATCGATCACCCGGAATGGCGCGTCCTTTCGCCTGAGGTGAGCGATGATGCGGGCGATCACCGCGTGCTTCACCACATCGGCGAAGTTGCCTGCATGAAAGGCGTGACGATAGTTCATCGCGGAACGCTCACAGGCCGTTCTGTCGGAAGCCGGAGGAGGTCGGCCGTGCCCGGGCAACCGGGCCATCGCCTGCCCACCCGCGCTGCCGCGGAAATTGCGCTCGCCCCGCCACCCACGGCATCGTACCGAAGAGTGGCCTCGTCGATCGGTCGAACGGGCAGTGATCGCGTGGACGGAGATAGTGCCGCCCCCCCGGATC
Source organism: Pseudomonadota bacterium (assembly GCA_023442215.1). Lineage (GTDB taxonomy): Bacteria > Pseudomonadota > Alphaproteobacteria > Rhizobiales > Segnochrobactraceae > Pseudoxanthobacter. The sequence goes on along the minus strand of JAEZMP010000685.1, from coordinate 5,144 downwards.
GACCCGATCAGATCGGTTCCGGGAAGCGGGCAAACCGGATGAAGGGCGTTGCCGCCCTCAGTGCTCGTCGTCGTCCTCGTCGGGCGAACGCTTCATCGCGCTGAGCTTGGCGAACACCGCCTCGGCGTCGAGTTCTTCCTCCTCCTCGGGCTCGGCGCGGCCGCCGCGCTCGAAGGCAGCCAGCGCGTCCGGCGCCGTCGTCTCCTCGACGGGGATGAGGGTGCCGAGGCCGGTCCCCTCTTCCTCGCGACGCGGCGCCGACTTGGCGGCCTTCTCGACTTCGAGGTCGAGTTCGATCTGGCTGCACAGGCCGAGGCTGACCGGATCCATCGCCGTCAGGTGCTGCGCGTTCCAGTGCGTGCGCTCGCGGATCGAGGCAATCGTCGACTTGGTGGTGCCGACGAGGCGCATGATCTGCGCGTCCTTCATCTCCGGGTGGTTGCGCAGCAGCCAGAGGATGGCATTCGGCCGGTCCTGCCGCTTGGAAACCGGGGTATAGCGCGGGCCGCGGCGCTTGCTCTCGGGCACGCGCACCTTGCGCTCGGCGAGCTTCAGCACATGACCCCGGTCGATCTGGGCGCGGTTGATCTCGTCGCGGGTGAGTTGGCCGGTGAGGATCGGGTCGAGCCCCTTGATGCCCTGGGCGGCCTCGCCGTCTGCGATGGCCTTCACCTCGAGCGGGTGCAGCTTGCAGAAATTCGCGATCTGCTCGAAGGTCAGGGACGTGTTCTCGACGAGCCAGACGGCGGTCGCCTTCGGCATGAGCGGCGTGGCCATCGGTCAAACTCCTCCTGTGCGCGTCCCGCGGGTTTTCCACCGCGAGAGCCCTTTTTCGACGTCATGTCGGATTGGGGAAAGCGCCATTATAAGTATCCGGGCCGCCTGACGCAAACGGAACCCGCGTCCCTCGCGCCCTGCTCGCAGGCGAACGGCCCGCCGCGGTCGAAATCGCCCGGCTGTGGCAGCGGTGCGCTTGACCGGATGCGGCCGCTCGACCATGGTTTCTCCAACATGGGACAAGGGGGAGCGGCTGCCCGCGTTGCAGCGATTCGGCCTTGGCCTGCAGTTGCTTGTCTTGCGGACGCCTGCCGTGCAGTCGCCCGCCGCGTCCGCCGCAGGGAACCGACACGATGTCCGCTCGCCATTCTCCGCTTCTCGCCTGCGCCCTCGCCCTGACCGCACTCGCCGTGCAGCCGGCCTTCGCCGCCGATCTCGCAGCCCCGGCGCCGCTGCCGGGCATGGCCGCGGCGAACGCTCCGGTCCCGGCCTGCGACGACAGTGCGGTGCAGAGCGCCGTCGCCCGCTCGATCGCCCGCGCCATCCCCTCCTACTACGACGGCGTGACGGTGCAGGGCGCGAGCCACATCCTCGAGACCGGCGTCGTCGCCGGCCAGACCAGCCCCTATGCCAAGCGCTATTGCTCGGCGCAGCTGGCGCTGTCGAGCGGCATGGTCAATCCCGCTTATTACGTGATCGCGCAGAACTATGGCTTCGTCGGCGTCTCCTGGAACGTGGAGACTTGCATGACGGGCAAGGACAAGTGGTTCGTCTACGGCGCCGACTGCTCCACCGTGATGATGCCGCCGTCGCAGTGAGCGGCGGAACGATCTGCACACCGGGGATTGACCCGCGAGCCCGCATGAGGGCAGGCACGCGCTTGCGCACGGTCGCGGAGATCGCAGCGCGCATCGTCAGGCGTTGCGCGCTTGGCGCAGGCCTGATCGTGGCCACGCTGCAGCCTTCCCTCGCCACCGAGTCGCCGGAAGCACGCAACGGCGTGCCCGGCCAGTTCGATTTCTATGTGCTGTCGCTATCGTGGTCGCCGAGCTACTGCGCCGGGCGTGGCTCCGCGAACGCCCGCATGCAGTGCGGCGGCGGACGTCCCTATGCCTTCGTGGTTCACGGGCTCTGGCCGCAATACGAGTGGGGCTATCCGTCCAGCTGCGTTTCGCCGGCGCCTCGCCTGCCGCACAAGACGGTCGACGGGATGCTCGACCTGATGCCGAGCCCGGGCTTGGTGCGCCACGAATGGGACAAGCACGGCACCTGTTCCGGCCTCGATGCCGCCGGCTACTTCGCCGCCGTGCGCAGCGCGCGCGAGGCAGTCGCCGTGCCGCCTGCCTTCGCCGCGCTCGCAGCCCCCGTGACCATCGCGCCTGCCGCGGTGGAGCGTGCTTTCCTCGATGCCAATCCGGGCCTGAAGGCCGATGGCATCTCGGTCCTGTGCTCCCGTGGCCGGCTGTCCGAGGTTCGGGTGTGCCTGACGAAGGACCTGAAATTCCGCGCCTGCCAGGCCCTGGAACGCTCCGCGTGCCGGGCCGGGACGGTGGTGATGCCGCCGGTCCGGGGCGGCGGCTGAGCGCGGCTGACACTCTCCCGTCATCCCCATCGCGGTTTTATTTCCCGCCCCGATTGGCTAGAGCATAGGTCCCGTCCGGTCGATGCGATCCGGGCGAGAGCAGGAAGCAGAAGATTGAACCGGGTGACATTTCCTGCCGGACGGACGGCTCCGTCCGCTCGAACGACGCCCCTGGCTGCCGCGGCAAGACCGGAACCTTTTCGATGACGCCACACGCCCCGCTCGTCCTCGCCTCAGGCTCCCCGCGCCGGCTGGCGCTGCTCGAACAGATCGGCATCGTTCCCGAGCACCTGTTTCCGGCGGAGCTCGACGAGAGCCCGGAACCCGGCGAAACGCCGGTGGCGCTGGCCGTGCGGCTCGCCCGCCGCAAGGCCGAGGTGGCACGCGAGCGTTTCCGCGCCGAGGAACGGACCGCCGCCTACGTTCTCGGCGCCGACACCGTGGTCGCGACCGGCCGCCGGGTGCTGCCGAAGGCCGAGACCAGCGAGGAAGCCCACGCCTGCCTGACCCGGCTTTCCGGACGCACGCACCGCGTCGTCACCGCTGTCTGCCTCATCACGCCGGGCGGCAAGGTTCGCGAGAAGCGCGTCGAAACCCGGGTGAAGTTCAAGCGGCTTTCCAGGCCGGAGATCGCCGCCTACATCGCCTCCGGCGAATGGAAGGGCAAGGCCGGCGGCTACGCGATCCAGGGCCTCGCCGCCGCGTTCGTGATCGAGATCATCGGCTCGCATTATGGCGTCGTCGGGCTGCCGATCTACGAGACAGCGACGCTCCTGGCGGGCGAGGGCTATCCCGTGGTCGAAGCCTGGGGCGGCGAAGCCCCGGGGACGGAGGATGCGGCATGAGCGGCCCAGACGAGGCGCCGGAGGGCACGGCGGGCGAGCGGAAGTTCAAGCCCTGCCCGATCTGCGGCAAGCTCGCCGTCAAGGCCTATCACCCGTTCTGCTCGAAGCGCTGCGCCGACGTCGATCTAAACCGTTGGCTTTCGGGCCGCTACGTGATTCCCGGCCGAGCGGTCGGAAGCGACGACGAAGGCGACGATTCCTGATCGCCCGACCGCGGATTCGACCGCCTGTAGGCCTCAAACGACGGATTCGACGTGCCTGCCGTTGACAGCGGCGGCCCCGCTCTCTTAGAACGCTGCACGAATTGAGGCTGCGCGCCACGATCCGCCGACGGTGTCGGCAGCTGGCTCAGGTGCGGGAGTCTCGTCGAACAGACATTTCAGGGCTTCTTCCGGTGCGCACGACCGTGGACGCTCGAACGATCGCGACGGAACCAGACCGATGAAGATCAAGAACTCGCTGAAGTCCCTGCTGACGCGCCACCGCGAGAACCGCCTCGTGCGCCGCAAGGGCCGCATCTACATCATCAACAAGAAGGCCCCGCGCTACAAGGCGCGCCAGGGCTGATGTGCCCTGCGGGCGGCACGCCGCCCGACTTGGCCGGCCAGCATCGAGATTGCGCACCCGGAATCGGCGATTCCGGGTGCGCTTTCGTTTGCCCGTGCGGAACATGATGCCCGTGAAGGACGTGGCTTCCCGCGCAGGATCCGGCTCCGCAGGACCTGCCTCCGCAGGATCTGGCTCACATGAAGGATACGGCTCCCATGAAGGACATGGCGCGGCCGCGCCTTTCCGACGGGCGCTCCGCCGGATGAGATTCGCCTTTGACCAATTCGATGGCGAGGCCCATATTTGCGTCATGAACTGCCGCGCTGCCATTCTCGCGCTTGCCTTGCTTCTGCCCGCCTGCGGCGTTGCGGCGGCAGCGAACGGTCATGGCAATGCGCCGATGCAGGATGACGCTCAGGGGCTCGCGCCTCAGGCGAATGATCCCTCCGGCTCCGGCTCGAATCCGGCCTTGAGCGAATTGCCGCCGGGCGTGACCCTGGACCAGACACCGGATGCGCCCGCTGCCACCGCCGAGGGACACGACAAGGCAAAGAACCTCGACTCGCTGTTTGCCAAGCTCGCCAAGGCGAAGGACGCCGACAGTGCAGCCGTCGTTGCCCGCCAGATCGAAACCCGCTGGCTCAATTCCGGCAGCCCCACCGTCGATCTGCTGATGCGCCGGGCAACGCTGGCGCTCGCCGCCAACGACCTGCCGCTCGCGCGCGACCTCGCCGATGCCGTCGTCCGGCTGAAGCCGACCTATGCCGAGGGCTGGTCGATGCGCGCGACCATCGAGTACCAGATGGACGATTACGGACCCGCTCTGGCCGATCTCCGGCGCACGCTGGCGCTGGAGCCGCGCCACTGGCAGGCAATGGCCGGCCTCGGCATGATTCTGGTCGATCTCGACCGCAAGAAAGCGGCGCTGGAGGCTTTCGACGCCGCCCTCGCCATCCATCCCTATCTGGAAGAAGCCCTGAAGGGCCGCGACGAACTCGCGACATCGGTTGAGGGGCAAGAGCTCTGAACAAGTTCACCCCCTCCTCCGCGTTGCCCGGCGTAGAAGCCCCCTCCGTTTCCTCCCGCCTCCGTCCGGCCCGCGCCGCCCCCGGCGACGTCACCGGATCGCTGTGGCAGGCATTCACCGGATTCGGCGCGATGGCCTTCGGCCCCTTCGGCATGTCGATGACGACGGCCTGGCTGCGCCAGCGCATCGAGCGCGAATTTCCGCCGATCGGCACCTTCCTGCCCGTCGGCGGACTGGACCTGCACGTCGTCGACCTGCCCGGCAAGGACGCGAGCGCCCCCACGATCGTCGTCCTGCACGGCACTGCGAGCTCGCTGCGCGATCCGCTGGCGGCGCTGGGCGCCGATCTCGAAGGCCGGGCGCG
>JAEZMP010000220.1 GCA_023442215.1 Pseudomonadota bacterium | reverse complement strand
GAGGATGCCGTGCTTGGTGGCGGTGTAGGCGACGCCGCCGCGCCCGCCGAGGAAGCTCGCGATCGAGCAGGTGTTGACGAAGATGCCGCCCCCGCGCTCGATCATCCCCGGCAACGCGGCACGGGTGACGAGGAACGGTCCTGTCAGGTTGACGGCGAGGACCCGGTCCCAGAGTTCGTCGGAAATCTCGTCCGTCGGCATCATGCGGTCGAGGATGCCGGCATTGTTGCAGATCACCTCGACCGGCCCGAACCGCCCGGCGACCTCCGCCAGCATGGCTTCGATCGGACCCTTGTCGCTGACATCGGCGACATGGGTGGCGAGCGCCTCGGGCGCGCCGACGGCCTCGGCCGTCTCCGCGAGCCGCTCCGCGGAAAGATCGACGGCGAAGACCCGCGCGCCGGCCTCGACGAACGCCTTGACCAGGGACCGACCGATGCCGGAGCCGGCACCGGTGATGATGGTCACGCGGCCGTTCAGATCGGTCATGACGTGGCCTCCGCCGCTTGAGGAAGGGATCGGTTCATCGCCCCGCATCCGTTCATGCGGCCGGCAGATGCGAGAACGAGCCGGCCCGGTAGACAAGGGCGGGGCGCTCTGCGGAAATCCGCGTGGCGACCACCGTGCCGAGAAACACGGTGTGGGTCGTCCAATCGACGGCGTGCACCAGCCGGCAGTCGAACACGGCGAGCGCGTCGGAAAGTACGGGCGCGCCCGTCGCCAATGTGTCCCAACGGCCTTCGGCGAAGCGCTCCATGCCGTGGATGCCGTTGCGGCCGGCGAAGCGGTCGGCGAGCGCGCGATGCTCGGGCCCGATGATGTTGACGCTGAAGGCACCGCCGAGGCTGATCGCGGCGTGCCCGTCGGTCGCGCGGTTGATGCAGACGAGCAGCGTCGGCGGTTCGGCCGAAACGGAGCAGACCGCCGTCGCGGTCAGGCCGCGGCGATGCTCCCCGCTGCCCGCGGCGATGATCGTGACGCCGGCGGCGAGTTCACGCATCGCCGCGCGGTAGGCGACGGGGTCGACATGCGGATGCCCTCCGGAAGGCAGGATGCTCTCGGGCCGTGCGGTACCGGCGGCCTTCGCCGCCTCGATCGGGAGGGCGTTCATTCGTCATATCCGAGATAGGCGCTGCGTACGCGGGGATGGTTGAGCAGGTCCGTGCCCGCGCCGGTCAGCGAGATCTCGCCGGATTCGAGCACGAAGGCCCGGTCCGCGATTTCCAGGGCACGGTAGGCGTTCTGCTCGACGAGCAGCACGGTCACGCCTTCGGCGTTCACGCGCTTGACGGCATCGAGCACGAGATCGACGATCTGCGGGGCGAGCCCCATGGTCGGCTCGTCGAGAAGCAGGAAGCGCGGGCGGCACATCATGGCGCGCCCCATCGCCACCATCTGTTGTTCGCCGCCGGAAAGCGTGCCGGCCAGCTGGCGGTAGCGTTCCTTGAGGCGGGGGAACAGTTCCAGCACGTGGTCGAGGTCCTGCCGCTTGCCGGCGGAATCGGAGCGGGTGTAGCCGCCGATCTCCAGGTTCTCGGCGACCGACATCCGGCCGAACAGCCGCCGTCCCTCAGGCACCTGGGCGACGCCGCGACGAACCCGCTCGTGCGGCGGCATGTCGGTGATGTCCTCGCCGCCGATCTCCACCATGCCGCCGCGGATGGTCCGCAGCCCGCACAGCGCGTTGAGGACCGTGGTCTTGCCGGCGCCGTTGGCGCCGATGATGGTGACGAGCTCACCCGCCTCCACCGAGAAGCTGACGCCGCGCACGGCGGCGATGGCGCCATAGGCGACCGTGAGGTCGTGGACCCTGAGGGTGACGCTCATGCGACGCTCTCCTCCTCGGACAGGCGTTCGACGGCGCGGACGTCCTCCGCCGTGGCCCGGCGGCCGAGATAGGCGGTGATGACGCGCTCGTCCGACTGGATTTCGGCCGGCGTGCCTTCGGTCAGCACCGCGCCGCGGTCGAACACGGTGATGCGGTCGGCGATGGCCATGACGACGCGCATGTGATGCTCGATCAGGATCACGGTGATGCCGAGTTCGCTGCGGATGCGCTCGATCAGGTGAACGAGCGCCACGCCCTCGGCCGGGTTCATGCCGGCCGCGGGCTCGTCGAGCATCAGCACGCTCGGCCGGCTGACGAGGGCGCGGGCGATTTCGAGCCGGCGCTGGTCGCCGTAGGGCATGTTGCGGGCGAGCGTTCCGGCGCGGTGGGGAATGCCGACGAACTCCAGCATCGCCCGGGACTGTTCCCGCGCCGATTCCTCCTCGTGCCTGAAGGCCGGCGTGCGCAGCACGACGCCCCAGAACGAGACCGAAAGCCGCCGGTGCAGACCCACCATGACGTTCTCGATCGCCGTCATGTTCGCGAACAGCCGCACGTTCTGGTAGGTGCGCGCGATGCCGTGGGCCGCGACGACGTGGGCGGGAAGGCCGTCGATGCGCGCGCCGTCGAGCACCACGGTGCCGGCGCTCGGCTTCACGAACGCGGTGATGCAGTTGAACACCGTGGTCTTGCCGGCGCCGTTCGGGCCGATGATCGCGTGGACGGAGCCGCGCGCGATCGAGAGGTCGACGGCGCGAACCGCGGCGAGGCCGCCGAAGTTCTTGGTGAGGCCGCGCACGTCGAGCACGACATCGGAGGGGATCGCGATCTCAGGCATTGGCCGCCTCCGCCAGGGAAACCGTGCCGCGCGGGGCTTCCGCAACGGGGATGGCGTCCTTGCCGGGCGCCGGCGTGCGTTCCGCCCGGTCGTCGGCGGCGAGGTCTTCGCCGGCGAGATCCTCGCGGGCGTGTGCCGGCCAGAGGCCCTCGGACTTCAGGTGCATCATCGCCACCAGCGCGAGGCCGTAGAACAGGTAGCGGAACTCGCCGAACTCCCGCAGCAGCTCCGGCAGGCCGATCAGCGCCACCGCGCCGACCACCACGCCCGGCAGGCTGCCGAGGCCGCCGATGACGAGGATCGCGA
>JAEZMP010000214.1 GCA_023442215.1 Pseudomonadota bacterium | reverse complement strand
ATCGACGAATGGCGCCTATCCCTGCCCGAGGCACCGGACAGGGCAGCGGCTATCCAGATGATCATCGATGACTGGCTCGTCGGCCACGGGATGCTGCCCGCGGCCGACGACCCGGGCTAGTTCACGGTACCGGTATCCTCCGCCTCCCGCTTCGGCCGGATTCCCAGGTAGAAAACCCGCGAGGCCTTGCGCTTCACGAAGCCGAGGCTGCTGAACCGCCGGCCGAACGCTGTCAGCGTCACCGGCTCCAGTCCATTCCGGCCGCAGAAGGCGAGATAGGCGCTCCACAACATATTCGCCGGCGTCACCACGCCGGGCGCCCGCTCGATCCCCTCGATCGCGAACCGCGCCACCGTGTCCGGCGCCTCGTCCCCCGCAAGTGCCGTCTCGGCCTCCGGCTCCAGTTCCGGCGTCCACGGCAGCCCCACCATCCGCCAGATGGCGAGCGCCGCCCCACGGCCCCGGTTCAGCCGCGCCTCGCGCACCAGCCGCACCGATTCCGAAAAGTCAGGATGGCCCGGCATCACCACGCGGGGGCGCGTGACTTCCTCCGCCGCCGCCTCGTCGGTGGAATAGCGCCCGGTCTTGCGGATCGCCGGCAGCACCTGCGACGTCACCCACCGCCTGAACCGCTTCGCCGCCGGCTTCCGGCTCGTCAGGATCAGGCTGTACAAGCCCGACTCGCTGATGACCGTAGTTCGCTGCTCACGTCCCATGGGGTCGGTAATACCGACCCCATCCTTCTCGTCATCATCGAGCCGGCCGGCCGCAACCGTTGGGTTGCTGTGCTCCAGCACCTTGCACACGTCGGCCAGCACGAACCACGGCTCTCCATTGCGGTCGAACAGCCGCACCAGATTTTCCTCGAACACGAACAACGTTGCGGCGGTCTGCGTCGTTTCCATTTTTCTGTCTCCATCGGCGCCGGGCCGACCACGCCCCGGTGCGTAAGGGGTTCGCTTTCGCGAAACCCGGCGCCGATGAAGCTCCGGTTTTCGCACGGTCCCCGTGGTCGCGGGGAATTCCATCGGAATGCGATGGAGCAATTGAAAGCATAACTTTCACGCGCTTGCAAGCGGTTCGAAAGCAAAACTTTCACTTATGGCCGCGGCGGTGGCGAAGGGGTCGGGCCGCAGCAGGTCGCGGCTGGCATCCGCTTCAAGGGGGATCGGCGCGACGCGGCGCAGGTAGTGCAGCGCCGCCCAGGCGTGCCGCCCGATCAGCCGCTCCGCCTGCGATCCGCCTTCGGCGGCGAGATCGGCGAGCGCGGCCAGCAGTTCCACGTGCAGCGCCGCGCCGGCGGCGGTTGTCGGGATCGCGAACGACGCGGCCAGCTTCGCCGCCGCAAGCTGATCCATCAGGTGCCCTTGCTGATCATGAATGCCGCCCCGCTCGTCCTGGGGCAGCCGCCGCGCCTCGATATCGAGGCGGTCGAACTCGCGGAACAGCCGGCATATTTCCTGCGCCCTTGCCGCGGCGGGGCACGGTGCACTTTCTTGGGTGCCCATGTGCGATCTCCTGTGGTATGGATGCCCATCGCACCATTTGGTGCCAGATGCACAACTTATGTCATAGGAACAATATGGTGACAAGCGCCCAAATTAGAGCGGCTCGTGGCCTCATCAATTGGACCGTCCGCGACCTCTCCGAAGCATCTGGTGTGCATCGCAATACGATCACGCGCATAGAGGCTGGCGCAGACTCTCACGGGCCAACCTTGGCCGCGATCCGACAGGCTCTCGAATCCGCAGGCGTCCTGTTCATCCCCGAGAACGGCGCCGGCCCGGGCGTCCGGCTGAAGAAGGACCCGCCGGGCTGACGGCGGCGGGCGGCTCGGCGGTGATGCCCTAAACATTGTTTAGGCCATCCAACGTCAAAGGAGTTGCGCTCCATCCCCCGACCGACCCTAAACATTGTTTAGGGCCGGCTTTTCATCGTCGTCGAGGCGCCGTTTGAGCTGATGTCAGCATTACCGACATCAACCTCTGCAAGCTGCCAGCGGGAGGAAGGGTGCCTGTGTCACGCAGGCACCTTCAGCCCGGTGGAAACCGCCTCGCCTGCCGTGCCCCGCCATGCCCCGCCACGCCCGGCCACGCCGTGACTCGCCTCGCCTGCCCTGCCACGATCCTTGCCAGCCGGTCGGGCAACCGGCTCCGCCTTACTTCCAGCCATCGGTGGATTTTGGCCGCTATCCGGCCGATGGACTTGAACAGGGCCTCGAACTCGCAGTGCAGCCTGCGCATCTCCCGCGCCAGCGACGCGACCGAACATTCATTGGGGCTGCTCATCACGAACCATCCCTTGGCCAGGCGTTGCCCCGCCGGCCGCCCCGGCAGCGAACGCTTCGACATAGACGCCGCCCATGTTCAGCGAATATTCGATCAAATCCGCCCGAAGCCTCATGTCGGCGGCGAACGACCGATTCAGCGTCGCAATCGCCGACGACGCGGCGGACAGGTCGGCGTCGATCGCGATCTCGAACGCGAGGAAATACGGGACCTGACCGCTACCCATCACGAAGGTGGTGACGCCGGCCCGCTCGACTTCATCAAGCAAACTATCGAGCGGGCCGTTTCCGGTGAGGGATTGTTTCATCGTCACGCAACCTCACCGGTGATGCTCCGGCGCAGGGTCTCGACCATGCCGGATGCCCAACGAAGCTGGCGCGCTTCGCCGGTCTTGTTCGACCTCTCGAGCTCGACCATGTGGCCGCCGGCTGCAATGCCCTTCTCGGTCGGCTCCCAATAGGGCCAGCCCTTGGGATCGCGTCCGCCGATCTGGTAGCCGTGCTCCGCCAGCAGATGATTCACCCGGACGGCGGAAAGGCTGCCGAGTTGCTTACCGAGAGCCGTCGGCGTCAGCAGCACTTCCGGTTCCGGCGCCTCCATGTGCGCGAGGCCCATGGCCGACAGATAGTCGAAGCCGGTCGTCGCCCGCGTCGCCCGGTTCGCCGCGATGAGCCGCTGATTGCCGGCAAGGCCGGCAAGGGCCGCCATCTTCAGGCTGTGCGTCATCGAGAGCCGGCGCTCACGGGCAAGCTTCCAGTCGGAAGCATCCTCGACCTTCGCGCCGCCGACCGAATAGGAGCCGGTCTTGCGGATCGCCGGCAGCACCTCCGCCGTCACCCACCGTTTGAACCGCTTGGCCGCAGGCTTCCGGCTCGTCAGGATCAGGCTGTAGAGGCCGGACTCGTTGATGCACCGCATCACCTGGTCGCCAGAGGGGGTGGGTACATTGTACCTACCCCTCTCTTCATCATCGAGCCTGTCAACGGCTTGGGCCGCATCGGTGATTTGCAGCACGTCGCAAACGTCATTCGCAACGAACCACAGATCGCCATCGCGATCGATCACGCGAACAGGCTGGCTTTCGAATGCGAATGGAATTATCGAATTGGAAGTCATCGCAGCATCCTGACTGCTGGGGTGGAACTGGATGCGCCGTTGGTCGCGGCGCGATTTGGGAATGGACGGCGGGGCTCGGTTCCTAGGCCTACTGCCCCGCCGTCGTCTCAGCCCCCTCCTTCCGTGCATCCGGCGCGGCCTGAGACTTGACCTTCGCCGCCTCCAAACCGTCCCGGATGAGCCGCCGCAGCGCAGCGGATCGAGTCTTGATGCGCTCTGTCCATCCGAACTCGTCAACCGCTTCCATCTCCCTTTGCGTCAGCATGAGCGGAACCCGGCAGACCCGCTTATCGTTCGCGGCGCAAGCTCGACCGTGAATCGAGCCGCCGTTCGTGATAGTGTCCTGCGTCATTTCGGAAGTCCTGTTCCGGAGTGATGATGTCGCCGCCTTGCCGGGCGGCGGTGTTCTCGACGGCGGGGCTCGGTTCCTAGGCCTGCTGCCCCGCCGTCGTCTCGGCCGCATCCGTCACTGCCTGCGACGGATATTCACGCTCCAGAACGAACAGGATTTCGGCGTTCATGGAACGCCGGTTCTGGGCGGCAGCCACCTTGATCCGATCGCGAAGCCCATCAGGCAGCCGCAGCGTGTACGAGTCTTGGATTCGACGCGGCATGTTACCTCCGTAGCGTCCACTTGACATGATGCATAATGTCAGTTGGACGCTATTGCGTCAATCGGCAATTTGCGTCCAATGGCCACCATGAACGAGAAAACCGAAAATCGCGCGATGAGTGACAAGTTCATGCTCCGCATGCCAGACGGCATGCGCGACGAACTAAAGCGATTGGCCGCTGAAAGCGGTCGGTCGCTCAATGCCGAGATCATCTACCGACTACAGAGAACATTGTCGGAAGACGACACTTCTGAATACGAGACGAAGCACATAAAATTGCCGAGCATCAGAGCGTCCGTCTCTGATTATGACAAGACAATTCGGGTTAAACTAGACTCGTTTCTTGATGCCTTTAGAAACGCGCTTCTGAGAGAAGTCGAAGACGACGGCAAAACCGAAACCACGGACAAGAACGAGCGCGACTGAACGTCGACGAGACCGGCCGGAATCCCATCCGCTGTTCTCCGCCATGAGCAGGTGTTGCCGTCATGGCAGCGCCTACATGCAAGACGCCCGCGGGATGCCCAGGTGTTCGTGTCATGCGAACGCCTTTCATCCCGCATTAAACCGCCGTTGGCTTCAATCGGCGCGACGATCGGCGAGGGTCCCTTGTCAGCGGAGTTGCGCTCCATTCCCCGACCGACCCTCCGCATTAGGGAGGGTCGTCGGCCCAAAGTCTCAAGGTGTGGTTGTGACAACCACACCTTCATCCCGGCGGAAGGTGTCCCAAGGGTGTCGGTAGTACCCCTCTCCCTTCTCGTTGCCATCCAGGAAGATGGCCGGGCCGGTTTGCGGCCTAAGGGGAAGCGCGGTTCTGGCCTATTTTTTGTCACGACATATATTGACCTGTCCATTTAATGTCGGTACATTAAACCCATGGACATCACCTGCGACCCCATGAAGCGCGAAAAGACCCTGCTGGAGCGGGGCATCGATTTCATGGACGCCGCCGAGGTGTTCACCGGGCTCACCCTCACGCTGGAAGACGACCGCTTCGACTACAACGAGGCCCGGTTCCAGACCTATGGGTTCCTTGCCGGCCGTGTCGTGATGGTCGTCTGGACCCCGCGCGGGGAAGCCCGGCACATCATTTCCATGAGGTACTGCCATGAACGCGAAGCACGCAAAGTCAGGGACCGTCTGGGTTGACCCGGACGATGCCCCGGAGTGGACTGACGCCATGCTCGACCGCGCCGAACTGGCGGACGGCGGCAAAGTGTTGAGGCCGGCCGGCGGCACCGTCTCGCGCGGGCGCGGGCGGCCTCCGGTGGAGCAGCCGAAAGAGCGCGTGACGATCAGGCTTGATGCCGATCTGCTCAACCGCATCCGGTCTACGGGCCGGGGGTGGCAGACACGCATGCAAGAGGTGCTGGAAAGAGAGTTCGGCGGGAAGTGAGGACCGCGTCATCGGTCGCAAGGGAGTCCTGACATGCCCATCAAGACCGTACCGTTCGACGCCTCCGAGTTTCTCTCCACCGACGAATCCCACACCGAACTGCTGGCGGACGCCTTCGCCAGCGGCGATGCCTCCTATGTCGCCCACGCCCTCGGCATCGTCGCCAGAGCGCGCGGCATGACGGCCGTTGCCAAGGAAACAGGGCTGGCGCGAGAAGCCCTTTACCGGTCCCTCAGCGACAAGGGCGACCCGCGCCTCTCGACACTCCTTGGCGTCGTCCGCGCCCTGGGCATGAAGCTGACCATCACGCCGGCCCCGCACGAGCCGGCTTGATTTCATCATGGCTCCACCGTCGCAGGAATGGCGCACCGTGCGGCCTCTACGGCTTGCCGACGACAGTTGCCGCCCACTCCACCGCGGCGCGGAAGAAGCGCAGCGATTCGTCGGCGAGAAGCACTGCCGCGACCTCCTTGCTGTAGGGAACCTCTTCGTTCCCATCCTTCACGCCGCTCCAGTCGATCAGGATCGTCTCGACGATGGCATCGCGCGTGATGACGCTCATCACCTCCTGGCGGGGCGTGCCATCCCTTTCCTTATCCGCGCGCGTCAGCGTCTTGAGGCGCGCGGCCACGAAGGCGCTGTAGGCCTTCGAGGTAATGCCGCGCACCTTGAGCTTCAGGTCGCCGCTTTCGGGGATGTCCGCCACCCAGGCGCCGTCCTCGATCGCGTCCGTATTTACTCGAATC
>JAEZMP010000169.1 GCA_023442215.1 Pseudomonadota bacterium | reverse complement strand
GAGGATGCGGAGGTCGCCGTGCAGCGACGGTACGATGTCGTGGTGATTGGTGGCGGGCACGCCGGCTGCGAGGCCGCAGCGGCCGCCGCGCGCGTCGGCGCCCGCGTGGCGCTCGTCACGCAGGACGCGGCGACCATCGGCGTGATGTCATGCAATCCGGCGATCGGTGGCCTCGGCAAGGGCCATCTCGTCCGGGAGATCGATGCGCTGGATGGCCTGATGGCCCGCGTGGCGGATCAGGGTGGCATCCAGTTCCGCGTTCTCAACCGCCGCAAGGGCCCGGCCGTGCAGGGGCCACGCGCGCAGGCGGATCGCAAGCTCTACCGCGCGGCCATGCAGGCGGCGATCGCAGCCGTGCCGGGGCTCGACGTGGTACAGGGTGAAGCTGTCGATCTCGTGGTCTCCGAAAGCCGTCTCTCTGCGGTGGTGCTGCGCGATGGCCGAACGCTCGTCACCGGCGCAGCCGTGCTGACCACCGGCACCTTCCTCGACGGCCTGATCCACATCGGCGACGTCAAGGTGCCGGCCGGCCGGATGGGGGAGCCGCCCGCCGTCGGGCTCGGCAATGCCCTCGGCCGCATTGGCCTGCGCCTCGGCCGGCTGAAAACCGGTACGCCCCCGCGCATCGATGGTCGCACCATCGATAAGGCGGGGCTCGACGTCCAGCCCGGTGACGATCCCCCAGAGCCGTTCTCGGCGCTGACCGGCTCCATCACCACGCCCCAGGTCGTCTGTCACGTCACGCGCACGACGGCCGAGACCCACGCGGTCATCCGCGCGCACCTGCATCGGTCCGCGATGTACTCGGGCGAGATCTCCAGCCGCGGTCCGCGCTACTGCCCGTCGATCGAAGACAAGATCGTGCGCTTCGGCGACCGAG
This sequence comes from Pseudomonadota bacterium, assembly GCA_023442215.1. Classification (GTDB taxonomy): domain Bacteria; phylum Pseudomonadota; class Alphaproteobacteria; order Rhizobiales; family Segnochrobactraceae; genus Pseudoxanthobacter. The sequence continues at coordinate 3,525 of JAEZMP010000169.1, read as the reverse complement.
ATGGGCACCAGATTTTCCTCGAGCCCGAAGGCCTGGACGATCACACCGTCTATCCGAACGGCATCTCGACGTCGCTGCCGGAAGATGCCCAGCGGGCGCTGATCGCAACGATCCCCGGGCTGGAGCGGGCGGAGATCCTGCGGCCGGGCTATGCCATCGAATATACCCACGTCGATCCGACAGAACTGACGCCCGCTCTCGAGACCAAGCGCTGCGCCGGGTTGTTCCTGGCGGGGCAGATCAACGGCACCACCGGTTATGAGGAGGCGGCGGCCCAGGGTCTGCTGGCGGGCCTCAATGCTGCGCGCGTGGCGGGCGGGTCGGAGCCGGTGGTGATCGGCCGGGAGGATGCCTACCTCGGCGTCATGGTCGATGATCTCGTCACCCGCGGCATCACCGAGCCCTACCGCATGTTCACCTCGCGGGCGGAGTTCCGGTTGAAGCTGCGGGCAGACAACGCCGACGAGCGGCTGACGCCGCTCGGGCTCCGGACCGGGCTCGTCGGCGCGGAACGTGCCGGGGCGTTCGATCGCCGTCGCGCCGCGCTCGATGCCGCGCGGAGCCGGTTGAAGGACCTCAGCCTGACGCCGCAGGAAGCGGCGCGTCACGGGCTCGCGCTCAATCATGACGGCGTGCGCCGAACGGCGTTCGATCTCCTCAGCTTCCCCGACATCGATCTGGCGCGGCTCGTCGCCGTCTGGCCGGAACTCGGCGATCTGCCGCCCGCCATCGCGTCCACGGTCGAAACCGATGCACGCTATGCCGTCTATCTCGACCGTCAGGCAGCGGACGTCGCGGCGCTCAAGCGCGACGCCGGCGTGGCGTTGCCGGGCGACCTCGATTATGCGGCGATCACGGGTCTCTCGAACGAGGTGAAGCAGAGACTGGCGAGCGTTCGTCCCCAGACCCTGTCGCAGGCCGGGCGGGTGGAAGGCGTCACGCCGGCTGCGCTCACACTGCTGCTGGCCTATCTGCGCCGGCGCCCGGAAGGGGGCCGCGATGCCGCCTGAGCCGAAGAAGAAGGTTGGCATGCCAGGGGAGGGGCCGGAGGCGCTGCTTGCGGTTCGGCCCGTCGCGCCGGCGGCGATGGATCGGCTTACACGCTATGTGGCGTTGTTACGGACATGGCAGAAGGCGAAGAACCTTGTCGGGCCGGGTACGCTCGATCATGTCTGGACCCGCCACGTCACCGACAGCGCGGCTGTGCTCGACGCCGCGCCGGAGGCCCGGCGCTGGGTGGACCTCGGGTCGGGCGCCGGTTTCCCCGGCATCGTGGTGGCCATCCTGCTCGCCGACGTTCCGGGCGCGCATGTCCATCTCGTCGAATCGAACGGCCGCAAGGCAGCCTTCCTCAGGGCCGCCATCCGCGAAACCGGCGCTCCGGCTTCGGTCTCGGCGGCGCGCATCGAGGATGTGGTCGCAGGGCCGGACCTTCTCGCGGGTGGGCCGGTTGATGCGGTTTCGGCCCGTGCGCTGGCGCCGCTCGACAAGCTGCTGGCCCTCGCGGCGCCGCTGTTCGAGGCTGGAGCGGTGGGCGTTTTCCACAAAGGGCGGGATCTCCGCCGCGAAGTCGCCGATGCCCGTGCCCATTGGAGCTTCGATCTGGTAGAACATCCGAGTGGGTCAGATCCGGACGGCCGGATCGCCCTCGTGCGCAGTCTCGCACCACGGCGTCCGGGAGTGCCTGAGCCATGAGTGTCTCCGCCAGCAATCATCTCGATCCCCGTCCGGCCGCCTCGCGCGGCGGCTCCGCCCCGATGCCTCGGGTGCTGGTGGTCGCCAATCAGAAGGGCGGCGTCGGCAAGACGACGACGGCCATCAATCTCGGGACTGCGCTTGCCGCCATCGGCGAGAGCGTGCTGATCGTCGATCTCGACCCCCAGGGCAACGCATCCACCGGGCTCGGTGTCGAGCGCAAGGACCGCCGGGTTTCGACCTACGATGTCCTGGTGGGCGAGGCCCCGCTTGGCGACGCCATCATCGAGACGGCGATCCCGCGGCTCCATCTCGCCGCGTCGACGCTGGATCTGCTCGGCCTCGAACTCGAGATCGCGAGCGAGCGGGATCGCACCTTCAGATTGCGGAACGCCATTGCCGCCCACGCCGCCCAGGCGACCGGCAAGTTCGCCTATTCCTATGTGCTGGTGGATTGCCCGCCTTCGCTGAACCTGCTCACCATCAATGCCATGAGCGCGGCCCATGGCGTACTGGTGCCGTTGCAGTGCGAATTCTTCGCGCTGGAAGGTCTCAGCCAGCTGCTTCAGACCGTCGATCAGGTCAAGCAGGCGCTGAATGCCGGGCTGTCGATCCACGGCATCGTGCTCACGATGTACGATGCCCGCAACAATCTTGCCAATCAGGTCGTGGCCGACGTGCGCGAGACCATGGGCGACACGGTTTATGAGACCGTGATTCCGCGCAACGTCAGGTTGAGCGAAGCGCCCTCCTACGGCAAGCCGGCGCTGCTCTACGATATCCGCTGCTCCGGAAGCCAGGCCTATCTGCGGCTCGCCTCGGAGATCATCCAGCGCGAGAAGCGCTTCCGCGCCGTGGCCGCCTGACCGCTCGGTGAGCGGCTGCGCTTCCTGCGGCGGACGAATTTAGAGGATGTGAGACGATGGCGGAGGAGCAGGGACGCAAGCGGCTGGGCCGCGGGCTCGCCGCATTGATGGGCGACGTGTCCACGGATGCCGGCTTCACCGACCGCGGCGACCGCGGACGCGGCCTGAAGCGGGTGCCGACCGCGTTCGTGCGGCCCAATCCGCGCAATCCCCGCCGCCAGTTCTCCGAGGAGGATCTGGAGGATCTGACCAACTCGATCCGCGAGCGGGGCATCTTTCAGCCCATTCTGGTGCGCGCGGTGGCCGGCGAGGCGGACGCCTACGAGATCATCGCCGGCGAGCGCCGCTGGCGGGCCGCCCAGCGGGCCGGCCTGCATGAAGTTCCGGTCCTCGTGCGCGATGTGACCGACCGCGAGGCGCTCGAGATCGCCATCGTCGAGAACGTCCAGCGTGCCGACCTCAATGCCGTCGAGGAAGCGGCCGGCTACCAGCAGCTCATCGCCGAGTTCGGCTACACCCAGAACGACCTCGCCGGCGTCATCGGCAAGAGCCGAAGCCACGTCGCCAACACCATGCGCCTCCTGAAGCTGCCCGATGCCGTGAAGGAGCATGTCGTGGCGGGCCGGCTCTCGGCCGGCCACGCCCGTGCCATCCTGATGGCGCCGGATCCGGAAGCGCTGGCTCGCCGGGTGATCGCCGAGGACCTGACCGTGCGCGATACCGAAGCGCTGGCTGCGTCTCCCATCGCCCAGGCCGTGGCGGCGGTCGGGCGCGCCGTCGCCGAGAAGGATGCCGATACGCTTGCGCTGGAGAAGCGGCTTTCGGAGGTGCTCGGGCTGGCGGTCTCGCTGACCCATAAGCCGAACGGCGCCGGGGAACTGCGCATTCGCTACCGCTCGCTCGAACAGCTCGACGATATCAGCCGCCGTCTGGAAAATTCCTGACGCCCGACGCAGTGCCGGGC
>JAEZMP010000159.1 GCA_023442215.1 Pseudomonadota bacterium | reverse complement strand
GCACGCCCGGCCGTCTCCTCGCATGGACCGCCTTCAGGCGGCGACGGTTTCCCGCCGCGGCCGCGTGGCGGCGGCGTAGTCCTCCACCATCATCCGCGTTATCGTGGCCGGCGCGAAGCGGTGAGGGCCGATCTCCGACACCGGGGTGACCTCGGCCGCGGACCCGGTGAGGAAGCATTCCTCGAAGCCATCGAGCTCTTCCGGCAGGATGTGGCGCTCGTGCACGGTCAGGCCGCGCTGTCGGGCGAGGCCGATCACGGTCTGCCGGGTGAGGCCGTTGAGGAAGCAGTCCGCCAGCGGGGTATGGAGCGCCCCCTCCTTGACGAAGAAGATGTTGGCACCGGTCGCCTCGGCAACGTAGCCGCGCCAGTCCAGCATCATCGCATCGGCATAGCCCTTGTTCTCCGCGGCGTGCTTCGAAAGCGTGCAGATCATGTAGAGCCCGGAGGCCTTGGCCTTCGAGGGGATCGTGCGCGGGTCGGGCCGGCGCCACTCGGCGAGATCGAGGCGGATGCCCTTCATGCGCTGTTCGGCGTCGAAATAGCTCGGCCACTGCCAGGCAGCGATGGCGACGTGGATGGTGTTCTGCCGCGCCGACACGCCCATCATCTCGCTGCCGCGCCAGGCGACCGGACGCACATAGGCGTCTGAGAAGTTCATCCGCTTCAGAAGTTCGCGATGGGCCGCGTTGATCTCCTCGGCGGAGAACGGCAACTCGAAGCCGAGAATCCGGGCAGACTCGATCAGGCGGTCGGTGTGTTCAGCGAGCTTGAACACTTCGCCGTCATAGGCCCGCTCGCCCTCGAACACGCAGCTCGCATAGTGGAGCCCATGGGTGAGAACGTGAACGTTCGCATCGTTCCAGGGGATGAACTTGCCATCCATCCAGATGACGCCGTCGCGATTGTCGAAAGGTTGACCCGCCATTGTTATCTCCTGCTTAGCGGCGAGGGGTCAGGCAAGGGATCACCGTTGCGAGCCTCGGCGTTTCAGCCGAGTCGTCCGGGCGTCCCATCGGTTGTATCTTTTGCGGTCCGCGGATGTGGAGCGCGCTCCCGGCATCCCAGGGATGCCCCGCCGGCCAATATTCTCCACCCCCGGCCACGGCAGCGCGCAGCGCTTTCCGCTCACGAACGGAATGTGCTCCACGGCCGCCCGGTCAGGCAGATTTTGCGTCGCGGCGAAACTATCGATATCGTTCGTTCACGCCCGGCAGGTCGCCGAATGTGAACGATCCTTTCGTCCCGACCCTTATTGAAGTAACGATCGTGCATGATTATGTCAACATGGCTGACGTAATTTCCTCCACTCCCGCGTCGCCTCCCCGGGCGAGGACTGCCTCGGCGCGCATCGCGGCGACGACCCGCAGCAGCGCCGCCGTGCCGGTCGGTACTGAAGAAGCGGGCGCCGAGGTGCCGCAATACGACCTGATCGAACTGCTGTTCTTCGCCTACCGCGCCTTCATCGGGCGGCCGGACCGGGTGCTGGCGGAGTTCGGATTCGGGCGTGCCCATCACCGGGTGCTGCATTTCGTCGTGCGCAATCCCGGCATCCGCGTCGCCGATCTCCTGGACATCCTCAAGATCACCAAGCAGAGCCTAGGCCGCGTCCTGAAGCAGCTCATCGACACCGGCTTCATCGACCAGCGCCCCGGTCCGGACGACCGACGCGAGCGGCTGCTCCATGCCACCGAAGCCGGCAAGCAGCTTTCGTTCCGCCTGTCGATGCTGCAATCTCGCCAGATCGAAGCCGCGCTCACGGGCCTCGGGGCGGAAGGGGCGGAGGATGTCCGCCGATTCCTGACCCTGCTTGCGGCGACCGACGCCGGCGAGAAACGGACCGGTGCCGCAGCGGATGCGGACGAGGAGGACGCGTGATGACGTTGACCGAGGCCGGCAGCGAGCAGCCCCTGCCCGACGACGCACCCCACCTCCTGATCGTCGACGACGACAGCCGCATCCGCTCGCTGCTGCGGCGCTATCTCACCGGCAAGGGCTACCGGATCACAGCCGCCGAGGATGCCGCAGACGCGCGCCGAAAGCTCGAGTCGCTGGTGTTCGACGCCCTCGTGCTCGACGTGATGATGCCGGGTGAGGACGGGCTCTCGCTTGCCCGCACTCTCAAGAACCGGTCCGATATTCCGATCCTGTTGCTGACGGCGCGCGCCGAGGCCGCCGACCGGATCGCCGGCCTTGAAGTCGGCGTCGACGATTATCTCACCAAGCCGTTCGAGCCGCGCGAGCTCCTGCTGAGGCTCGCCAACATCCTGCGGCGCCGCCGGCCCGCCGAGGCGCCGACGAGCGAGGTTCGCTTCGGCCCCTTCGTGTTCGACCTCGGTCGGCAGGAACTGCGGCGCGACGACGCGCAGATCCGCCTGACGGATCGCGAGCGCTGGCTGCTCGCCACCTTCGCGGAGCGGCCGGGCCAGACTATCGCCCGCCACCACCTGGTCGGGCGGGAGGGCGCTCTGGGCGAGCGCACGGTGGACGCGCAGATCAACCGCCTCCGACGCAAGATCGAGGATGATCCCGCCGATCCGGCTTACCTTCAGACCGTGCGCGGCATCGGCTACCGCCTGATCGCCTCCTGAGCCTTAGGCCTGCGCGCCCGGCGCGAACCACATCGCGGCCCGATTTCCGGCGCACACAGCCCGCCACGCCCGCGAGGTTCTCCCTGCGGCGCCGCCTGCGGCCCCGAGGGGCCGGATGCAACCGACAAGACGGAGCCGGCCTTGGCCATCAACAGCGAACCCGAACGGCAGCCGCGCTCGAAATCGGTGCGTGCCGTGCTCGCCACCATCGGCAACGGCCTGCTGGTGCCGGGCCGCTGGCTGCACGCACGGCTGCCGAAGCGGCTGTTTCCCCGCTCGCTGCTGATCGTGGTGCTGCCGCTCGTCATTCTGCAATCGGTCGTTGCCTATGTTTTCCTGCAGCGTCACTGGGAGCTCGTCACCCAGCGCCTGTCGGAGG
>JAEZMP010000139.1 GCA_023442215.1 Pseudomonadota bacterium | reverse complement strand
GGTTGACGTTGCGCAGGATCAGGTCGAACGGCATGGCGGCACTCCGGCAGGCGGGGGGATTTTGAGGCGGCCGCACTACAGCATGATCGAACGTACCGGGAAACGGCTTTCCGGCATCCCGGCCCCTTGCGGGCGGTGACGGGCGCGATCAATCTGCCATCCCGAATCACAACCGCGACAAGAGGAAAAGCCCCATGCAGCAGCGCACTTTCGGCCGCCTCGGCCGCTCGGTTTCCGAAATCGGCTTCGGCGCCTGGGCCATTGGGGGAAGCTGGGGCGAAGTCTCCGATCGCGATGCGGAGGCTGCGCTCGAGGCGGCGCTCGACGCCGGCGTGACGTTCCTCGACACCGCCGACGTCTATGGAGACGGCCGTTCGGAACGCCTCATCGCCCGCGTCCTCGAGGCGCGTGGCCGGCCCGACGTGATGGTCGCCACCAAGGCGGGCCGAAAGATTTCGCCCCATGTCTCGGCCGGCTATACGCCGGAGGCGCTGCGCGGCTTCGTGGAAGACTCCCTGCGGCGTCTGGAAACCGACGCCCTCGACCTCGTCCAGCTGCATTGCCCGCCGGTCGAGGTCTATTATCGCCCTGAACTCTTCGAGGAGCTCGACAGGCTGGTCGCAGCCGGCAAGCTGAAGGCCTATGGGGTCAGCGTCGAGAAGGTCGAGGAAGCGATCAAGGCGCTGGAATATCCGATCGCCAGCGTCCAGATCATCTTCAACATGTTCCGGCTGCGGCCGGCCGAACTTTTCTTCGGTCTCGCCAAGGCCAAAGGCGTCGGCATCATCGCACGCGTGCCGCTGGCGAGCGGTCTGCTCACGGGCAAGCTGTCGGCGTCGAGCACGTTCGCGGCCGACGACCATCGCCAGTTCAACCGGCACGGCGAGGCGTTCGATGTGGGCGAGACCTTCTCGGGCGTGCCCTACGATGTCGGGCTGGCGGCGGTGGAGGAGGTCCGCGCGGTGATCGGCAACGTGCCGATGGCGCAGTTCGCGCTGCGCTGGATTCTCGCGTTCGATGCCGTCACGGTCGTCATTCCTGGCGCGCGCAATCCCGCCCAGGCCGCGTCCAATGCCGCGGCGGCGGACCTGCCCGCCCCGACGGACGAGCAGATGGCGGCGATCCGCGCGATCTACGACGCGCGGATCCGGCCCTATGTCCACCAGCGCTGGTAAGCGCGGCGACGGGTGACGCCGCGCCGCTCAGGTGAGCGGCGTCATCACGCCCTTCCGATAGGCCGGCCGTTCGGTCAGGCCCCGGTACCAGGCGTCGAGATGGGGCAGGGAGGGCCGCTCGATCGGCAGGCCGAACCAGCCGTAGGCCACGCTGCCGAGCGGTATGTCGCCCATCGTGAGATGGTCTCCGCCGAGATAGGGGTCCTTCGCAAGCGCCGCGTCTGCGATGGCCATCAGGCGGGCCGAGGCTTCGAAGCTGCGTTCGATGGCCGCCGGATCCCGCTTTTCCGGCGGCGTGCGGACGAGGCCGACGAACATCGGCCCGAAGGCCGGCTGCAGGCTGCCGGTGACCCAGTCCATCCACTTGTCGGCCTTCGCCCGTGCCGCAGGGTCTTCGGGCCACAGCCCGCCGGCGCCGTAGCGGGCGGACAGATAGCGGACGATGGTGTTCGATTCCCAGATCACCGCACCGTCGCTCTCGACGACGGGCACGAGGCCGTTGGGATTGAGGGCGCGGAAGGCCGGGTCGTTGACGACGCCGAAGGCCCCTCCGGCATCGATCTGCTCATAGTCGAGCCCGAGTTCCTCGGCGCACCACAGCGCCTTCCTGACGTTGGTGGAGTTGCGCCGTCCCCAGATCCTCAACATGCTCGTCCTCGTTTGCTTTCCGGGCAGGATGATGCCTCGCCGGGCCGGCGCATCCTATCCCCACAACGCACCGATCCGAAGGCTGACGTGATGGTGTCGGCGAAGTCCTCTCCGGCGAGTTCCCCGCTGTTCGATGCCGGGGCGCGCTCCCCGCGATCTCGGCGTCGTGACCGCGATGCTGCCCTTTTCACGTGGCCTGCTCTAGTATGTTGACGCACGAAGCGCCACCTTGGCGGGACGGCAAGGCAGGCCGGGTCGAACCGGGCCCGCGGCCGCAGCGGACGGGTTGCCAGTCGATGCCTCTCGACGTGATCGAGCTCAAGACCTTCTACGACACCGCTCTCGGCCACACGGTTCGCGGGCTCGTATCGGCGCGGCTGAAGGAAATGATCGGCGGCGGCACCGGCGGATGCGCCGTGGGCCTCGGGTTCACCACGCCGTTCCTGGAGACCTTCGGCGCCGGTGCCGAGCGTGTGATGGCTCTGATGCCGGCCCGCATGGGGGTCTGCCGCTGGCCTGTCGAGGGCGGCAACCGCGCCGCGCTGGTGGAGGAGGACGAACTTCCCCTCCCGGACGCCTCGGTCGACCGCCTGCTGCTGATCCACGGCATCGAGGAAGCCGAGGCGCCGGAAGCGATGGTCCGGGAAATATGGCGGGTGCTCGCGCCGGGCGGCCGGCTGATCGCGGTGGTGCCCAACCGCCGCGGGCTCTGGGCGCAGGCCGATACCACTCCGTTCGGCAACGGCCGGCCCTACAGCCGCGGTCAGCTCGAGCGCCTGCTGACGGCGGCGAAACTCGCCCCGACCGGATGGAGCGAGGCGCTGTTTCTGCCGCCCCTCGGCTTGCGGGCGGTGGTGGGCTCCGCCCGCGCGCTGGAGAAGATCGGCCGCAGCATCACGCCCGCGTTCTCGGGCCTCATACTCGTCGAGGCGGAGAAGCGGATGTGGCAGGCGCTGCCCACCGATGGCCGCGCGCTTCGCGTGCCGCGCCTCGTGCCGGCGATGGCGGACCCCGTCTCGCATTTCGCGCGCCGCCGCCGCCGTGTCGCGGCCATGACGTGGCCTGCGATGTTCGACGGCGACGAGACGCGCCGCCGCGACTGACGCGTCTTGCCTCGCGGAAGGCCGCCTGTCTCCGCTGCCGGCGGCTTACCGCGAGCAGGTCTTTGCGGCCGATGTCGGGAAGACCAGTCCCGCTGTTTCCGGGCGATGCCCTATCGC